>JAURWH010000137.1 GCA_030655055.1 bacterium | reverse complement strand
ACCGGGTCGATGCCGGCCAGGGATATCCGCTCGGTTATTTCGTTGAGTTCTTTAGGCATGTTCTTATGCTGTATTATTGCTGTAAAAGTTGGTAAACTCCAGTAAATAATATATCACAAGCAAAAAGATAACGCAAGGGGAAATTCCAAATAAAAAAGGGTTGACAGGGGGGCGCCCGGTGGTTTATGATAGATAATTCAGGGGAACGATCCTATAAGGAAACCAGGAACGCAGGAAACTATCAGGTTTCCAGTTTAAGAATTCCTGACCTCATGGATTCCTTATAAAATACATTTTCGTATAAATAAATGACCTTTATAATTTATTGAAAGCCTTATGAATCCAAGCAAATACAAGATCAGCCCCAAACGGGCAGATAAGCTCATCAACGGCTTTGCCCGGCGCAAAGTGGTTGTCTTAGGCGACCTGATGCTGGACGAGTACCTGTTCGGGGCGGTGTCAAGAATATCGCCCGAGGCCCCGGTGCCGGTGGTGGAGGTCAGCCGGGAGGAGTTCCACCTGGGCGGGGCGGCCAACGTGGCCTGGAACATCGCGGCCCTCAAGGGACAGGCCTTTCCGGTGGGAACGGTGGGCAGCGACCGGGCCGAGAAAATGCTGCGGCGGGAATTCAAGGCCAAGAAGATATCCGAGCTGGGACTGGTGAACCAGTCCGGGCGGCCCACCACCATCAAGACCAGGATCGTGGCCAGCCACCAGCAGGTGGTGCGGGTGGACCGGGAGCACCGCCAGGATATTTCCCCGGCCGCCCAGGCCAGGGTGATTGCGGCCCTGGAGCGCCTGATCCCTTCATCCGACGCCGTTTTGATAGAGGACTACAACAAGGGGCTGATAACCGCCCCGGTGCTGAAAGCCGCCCTGGAGCTGGCCCAAAAGCATAAAAAAATAATCACGGTGGACCCCAAGTTCAACCACTTTCTGGATTTCAAGGGGGTGACGCTCTTCAAACCCAACCTCCATGAGGCCGAGCGGGCGCTGGGAGCAAAGATCCTCACTTCCGAAGACATCATCAAAGCCGGGAAGACCCTGTTGGGGCAGCTGGAGGCCCAGGCGGTGCTGATCACCGCCGGCGACCAGGGGATGTACCTCTTTACCTCCGGCAGGGGGGAGGTCTTCCGGATACCCACCGCCGCCCGGGAGGTTTACGATGTTTCCGGGGCCGGCGATACGGTGATAGCGGTGGCCACTTTGGCCCTCTGCGCCGGAGCCAGCCTGCTGGAGGCGGCGGTGACGGCCAATCACGCGGCCGGAGTGGAGGTCTCCAAGTTCGGGGTGGCTGCGGTGACGGCGGAAGAACTGAAACAGGCCTTGAGGAACTGGTGATGATCTTTGCCTTGGGAATGGGACTTTACCATCTGGTAACTTTTATGGCCCTCCTGCTGGGATGGCCATATTTGCTGTTGATGCTGGCCTTGGGCCATCAGGAAAAATGGCGGCAGCGGCTGGGCTGGTTGCCTCAGTCCGCCGGGCGGCCGGTCTGGATCCACGGAGCCTCGGTGGGGGAGATGGGGGTGATCGCCCCGTTCCTGGAACAGCTCAAAATCCTGATGCCTGAAAAGAACGTCGTCCTGTCCACCATGACCGCCACCGGGCAAAAACGGGCCCGCGAAATATTTTCCGGCAAAGCGGCCGGGGTGTTCTTTCTTCCCCTGGATTTCTGGTTCGCCCAAAAGCTGGCCGTCAGCAGGATAACCCCCTGCGCCCTGGTCCTGACCGAGACCGAGATCTGGCCCAACCTGATCCGGCAGTGCCAAAAGCATGATATTCCGGTGTTCCTGGTCAACGCCCGGCTTTCGGCCCGGTCCTTCAAATACTATCACGCCCTGCGCTTTCTGTTCGGGCCGCTGCTGAACACTCTGCAGCTGATCGCCTGCCAAAGCCGGGAGGACGCTGACCGCTACCTGGCCCTGGGGGTGCGCCAGGACATCGTCACCGTCACCGGCAACCTGAAATACGACGGGATCAAGGGACCGGTCTCTGCCACAGAGAAACAGGATTTGAGGAAGGGCTTCGGCCTGGGCCCGGAGGATCTGGTGTTTGCGGCCGGAAGCACCCGGGAGGGGGAGGAGGCTGTGATACTGGAATCATGGCAGGGAAGCCTGAAAAATGGGAAATGGGAAATTGGAAACTGGAAATTGATCATAGCGCCGAGGCATCCGGGGCGGTTCTCCGAAGTGGAAAAACTGCTGATCGCACAAAACTTAAAATACTGCAAACGGAGCGGACAAAAGAACGGCGGGACCTCCAGCAATTTCGAGGTCTTGCTTTTGGACACCATCGGCGAGCTGGTCAACGCCTACGCTGCTTCGGACATCGCTTTTGTCGGCGGCAGCCTGGTGCCGGTGGGCGGGCATAATCCCCTGGAACCAGCGGCCCTGGGGATTCCGGTGATATTCGGGCCCCACATGTTCAACGCCCGGGAAAGCGCCGAAGGGCTTTTGGCCTGCGGCGGGGCGGTGCAGGTGAAAGACGCCGGGGGGTTGAATGGTGCCCTGGCCGGGTTTTTGAGTGACGAAGAAAAGAGGTTTGCTGCCGGTGTCAGGGCCCGCAGTTTGGTGGATTCCAAGCGCGGGGTTTCCCAGGCCACGGCGGAACTGGTAGCGGGAAAGATCAACCGGAGAAGACAGGATTAACATGATTTATTTCCGGGCACAAATCAAAGAATAGTGAAGAATGGAATAATGTTTATCCAATCTGCTCAGAAAACATGGAGAACAAAAGGTGCCAATCCCGGTGGTCGCGTTAAAACGATCAGTGAGCACCGCAGTTGATGGCGGAAAAAGCTTGTCTGGCGTGTTTGAGGGCTGGGCCAAAGCCCGAGTTCAGACAAGCCCGTCAGCAACGAGAAGCGCAACGCCCGGAGAGTTTTAAGCGACGAGCTTTTTCTTTTGGTTCTTCTCTTTTTGGCGGTACAAAAAGAAAAGAACATAGCCGGGTAAAATCTGCGTTTTTACCATATCCACTATATTCTTTCTACTTTTCCCGATCAGGTCAGATAGTCATTTAATATGAATATGCCAAACCCTGCCGGATCGCCGGCCAAAAAGTATCTGCTGATCGCCGCCGGGCTTGTTTCCCTGGGCCTGGGGGTCATCGGGATATTCCTTCCCCTGCTGCCCACCACCCCTTTTCTGCTTTTAAGCGCCTTCTGCTTCATCCGCAGTTCCCAGCGCCTGCATGACTGGCTGGTCAATCACCGGGTTTTCGGCACCTATATCCACGATTACCTGAAATACCGGGCCGTCCCGCGGAAGACCAAGATCTTTGCGGTGGCTTTGTTATGGGGCACCATCAGCCTGTCCATCTTTCTGATTCCCGATCTCATCGTCCGGCTCGTTCTGGCCGCGGTGGCCCTGGGGGTCAGCATCCACATCCTTTCCCTCAAGACCCGCCATCCCGGCAGGGAAGCAGAGCTGGCAGGCCTGGCCTTTCGGAAGATAGAACCCCGGGATATCCCGGAACTGCTGATTTTAAGGACACTGGTAAAGGAGAACCGGCTGAGCAGGGACGATCTGATCCGGATGGGCATAACCGAGGAGACCGTGGCCGCCAAGCTGAACTCCACCTACAGGGGCTGGCTGTGCCGGGACGGAAGCGGCCGGGCTTTGGGCTTCTCGATCGCAAACAAAAGCGACGGGGAGATGTGGGTCATAGCCGTGCTGCCGGAGTTCGAAGGACGGGGGATCGGCCGGAAGTTGATGCTGCTGGTCCAGGACTGGTTGTTCCAATATCATGATGAACTGTGGCTGACCACCGAGCACGATCCGGCCAACCGGGCCTATGGTTTTTACCAGAGCCTGGGCTGGCGGGAGGAATCTGTTGAGAACGGGCATTCCAGGTTCGTCCTTAAAAAACCAACACCCTGAGTGACCCGGCCGGCCAGCAAAAAGCCCCGCAATCATTGCGGGGCTTTTAATTTACTTTATCGGCCCGATCACTGGCTCCACTTCAGCCTGTAGGTTATGCGCCATTCGCCGTCCGGTAGTTTCACTCTTTCGGTCTCCTCCTGCTCCAGGCCCGTTCCCCCGGCCATTTCCACCGCTTTCTTGGAGTAACCGTAGCAGGCCGAAGGCAGCCAGTCCAGGAATATCTCCGGCAGCTTGAAACTTATCTCGGCCGTCCCCTTCTCCGCCGAGATCACCGTGACCTCGCCGCTGGTGAAGAACCTCTCCCACAACTTGGGATAATTCTTAAGCACGAAGGCCGGCTGGGAAAACTTGAAGAATACCTTGTAAAGCGTGCTCAGGCTGCGGTCGGCAATGTAGGAATAAAGTTCGGCCGTCTTTTCCCTTTTCTCCGTTCCCAGCTCATCGCTCAGGGCTTGAAGCATCAGCTTGAAATCGGCAAAAGGATAATTGCTCAGGCTCAGCAGCGGTCCGGCCCACAACTTGGCGGTCTGAGACGGCAGCCGGGTGAGAAGTTTTTCCCAAAAATTCATCCCGTGCTTGCTTTGGATGTACTCCCTGGAGTAGACAAAATTTACCCCCCGGGCTCTGATGTCATCCATGACCGGTTCCCCCTTTATAGGCTGATAGGAATTAGATCTTCCATTCCACTTTATAGCGGCAGCAGTCTCCGCCCGAGGCCCGGCACTCCTCCTCCTCCATCGCAACTTTTTTGGCCCCGCACATCTTCAGGGCCTCCTTGTACCAGCCGATCACCGTCAGGCAGTCGGGCAGGGAATAGGTTTCGGAATCATAGGTGGTGATCACCCCGGAATTGGGCCCGGTGGCCTGGTATTCCCGGCGCCCGGTATCATAATAGAATTTGTAGATGGTGCCGGATTTTTTCAGGAAGGCCTGGGGATCCCCGGCGGACAGGAATGACCGGTGTTCCTTGGCCAGGCTTTTCTGGGCCGATTTAGCCCCCAGTTGTTCAAAGACCAGGGGATCGCCTTTTCCCAGTATCTTGACGATGGCCTTGTCAATGTGGTCCCCGATCTCAAAGGGATACCACTGGGTGGTCAGGATGGTGTCGCCCATCAGCTGCAGGTACTGCACCGGCAGTTCATTGAACACCTTTTCCCAGGCTTCTTCCCCAAAGTGCTCCTTGACGAATTCCTTGCGCGACAATATTATCAGGCCCTTGATCTTCATTGATGCTTTTTTAGGGGTTTAAGGCTTTGGTTAAAAGGCTTATTTGTATTAGTGTTCTTGCCTGAATCACCGGGCGTAACGCCAAAGGAAAGGCTACCTCAGCCATCTTACTTTGATATCTTCCTCTATTTCTTTAAACTCCGGGTCACCGGTAACTACTTCCCCCCGGTGTTGCTTGGCCAGGGCAGCCGCAAAACAATCGGCATAGGCCATTTTTTTATGGGCTTTTATCCGGGCGGCTTGCCGGGCCAAGGCCCAGTCTGCATCCACCACTTTCAAGGGCAGCTTGCTTACCACCTGTTCCAGTTCCTGGGCTTTGGACTGGCCAAGTTCCCTGAGTACTATATAATATACTTCCCCATAATTGACGGCGGTCATCATTACTTGGGTTTGACTCTCCACCGCTTCCAAAAACAAAGCCTCCACTATTTCATGACCAGGCTCCCGGTCCAAAAAGGCCAGCAGGGCGTATGAATCCAGCACCTTTATCATTTACCCGACTCCCGTTTGCGCTCCCTGGCCCGTTCCTTGAGCAAAGCCTTGGTCAGCCTGCCTTTGGTGTTGAATGACTCTGATATTCCGGCAAAAAAAGCGATGTCCACCGGCTTTAGCACTATTTCCCCGCCTTTCTGTTCGATGCTCAAATGAGCGCCCTTGGCGATGCCCATCTGCTTGCGGATCGCCGCCGGGATCACCACCTGGCCCTTGGTGGTTAATACTGTCGTGGTCATGTCTGATACCTCCTTATGCCACTAAGTATACCATTTGCAAAAAGGTAAGTCAAGTATTTTTTGTCTTACTTTGGAACAGGCCGGCATAACAGCAAAGCCCCGCATCAATGCGGGGCTTTGCTCTGGTCTTGTTGTCTCTGAAGGCATGCCTGACCCAGCTATCTTTTACTTCCCGGCCTTTTTGGCTTTTTTGGCCAGCCGTTTTTCCATCAGGCTTTTTCCGGCTTTCTTTTTGGTGTCCTTTTTAATGTCATGATCTTTTGCCATGGTTCTTCTCCGTTTATAAGGTTATCTTTATTTTTGGCGGTCGTTTGCCGCCAAGCTTTTTTGTTTTGGGGATGCCTTGCATCCATTTATGCAATTGTATCGCCCAAAATATTATTTGTCAACAGATATTTTGCAAAGCGCCAAAAATTCTCAATAACTCAAGAGCCCCGCATCTCTGCGGGGCTCTTTTTTGTTCATTGACCAAAGGTGGGTTCTAAAGTTTAGACCACGCCCTGGGCCACCATGGCCTTGGCCACTTTGACGAACCCGGCGATGTTGGCTCCGGCCAGGTAATCGCCCTTGGTAGCGTAGGTCTCGGAGGCATCCAGGCACTGCTGATGGATGTCCTTCATGATCCGCTGCAGCTTCTGGTCGACCTCGTTGCGGTCCCAGTACCAACGGGCGCTCTGCTGGGCCATTTCCAGGCCGGAAGTGGCCACGCCGCCGGCGTTGGCCGCCTTGGCCGGCCCGTACAGCACGTTGTTGTCCTGGTAGATCTTGATGGCCGCCAGATTGGAGGGCATGTTGGCCCCTTCGGAGACCAGGAAGCAGCCGTTCTTGACCATGGCCTTGGCGTGATCCTCGTTGATCTCGTTCTGGGTGGCGGAGGGGAAGGCGCAGTCGAATTTCAGGCCGCCGTCCTTGACCACGTCCCAGACGCTTTTGCCCTCATAATACTTGGCGCTCTTGTAGGTATCGGCGTATTCCTTGGCCCGGCCGCGTTTGACCTCGGCCAGGTTCATGACGTATTTCAGTTTTTCGGCATCAATGCCTTCTTCGTCGATGATGGTTCCGGCCGAATCGGATATCGAGATGGCCTTGCCGCCCAGCTGGTTGATCTTCTCAATGGTGTACTGGGTGACGTTGCCCTTGCCGGAGACCAGGCAGCGCAGGCCCTTGTAATCCTTCTTGCGGGTGGCCAGCATCTCGGCCCCGAAATAGACCGAACCGTAGCCGGTGGCTTCGGGACGGATCAGCGATCCGCCGTACTCCCGGGCCCGGCCGGTCAGCACGCCGGTGAACTCGTTGCGGATCTTCTTGTAATAGCCGTACATGTAGCCGATCTCCCGGCCGCCCACCCCGATGTCTCCGGCGGGCACGTCGGTGTCCTGGCCGATATGGCGGAACAATTCGCGCATGAATGACTGGGTGAACTTCATCACTTCCATGTCGCTCTTGCCCTTGGGGTCAAAGTCCGAGCCGCCCTTGCCGCCGCCCATGGCCAGGGTGGTCAGGCTGTTCTTGAAGATCTGCTCAAAACCCAAAAACTTGATGATGCCCAGGTTGACCGAGGGATGGAAGCGCAGGCCTCCCTTGTAGGGCCCGATGGCGTTGTTGAACTGGACCCGGAATCCCTTGTTGATCTGGACCTCGCCCTTGTCGTCCACCCAGGGCACCCTAAACATAACTACCCGGTCCGGCTCGCAGATCCGTTCGTAGATCTTCCACTTTACGAACTCGGGATGCTTGGCCACGGTGGGCTCCAGGGTTTTCATGACCTCTTCTACCGCTTGGTGGAATTCCGGCTCCCCAGGATTCTTCCCCTTGACCTTGGCGATCACGTCGGTGATGTGGGACATGAATGTCTCCTTGCGTTATGGTTGTTGTGGGGTTGTATGATTAAGGTTCGGTTCTCTAGGTTCAAGGTTACTACGGAAGTCAGGTTGACGCTATCAGGGAAAACCCGAATTTGACTTCGATTTCCCTTAGCGGCCGGAAGGCCCGGGATCAGAGGTCGGTCAGCCCCTCGCGGATGGCGTATTTGGTGAGCTGGGCGATGCTGTGGAGGTTGAGTTTGTCCATGATCTGCTTGCGGTAGGTTTCGATGGTCTTGATGCTCAGGTTCAGCACCTTGGCGATCTGCTTGGTGGCCTGGCCTTCGGCCATCATCTGCAGCACTTCCCGCTCCCGCACCGAAAGCAGGTTGTAGGCGCTGGGCTGGGTCTGGTCCTCCCGGGTCAGGTATCCGTCAATCAGCAGGCCGGCGATGGAGGGGCTGAGGAACCGTTTTCCCTGAAGCACGGTCTTGATGGCCTGGGTCAGCTCGCCGAAGGCCGAATCCTTGAGAAGATATCCCTCGGCTCCGGCCTTGAAGGCCTCGGCCACGTAGCGCCGGTCGGCATGCATCGAGAGCACGATGATCCGGGTCTTGTTCTTTTCGGTCCGGATCAGGCGGATGGCCTCCAGTCCGTTGAGGTTGGGCATGGAGATATCCATCACCACCAGGTCCGGCCGGTGCTTCTTGGTCAGGCTGACCGCTTCGGCCCCGTCCCGGGCCTCGGCGACTACGCTCAGGCCCGGCTGGCGCTCGATCAGGGACCGCAGGCCCTCCCGCACCATCCGATGGTCATCGGCCACTATTATCTTGGCATTCATCCCTTAACTCCCGCTTTGGTTGCAATACTGATGGTTACCAGGGCCCCCTGCCCCGGACGGCTGTTGACCGTCAGCTGGCCGCCGTACTGGACGATCCTTTCCTTAAGGTTGAAAAGTCCGAAACTTTTCAGGTCCGGCTGGAACTCCCCGTTGGTGACCCGTCCGAATCCGGTACCATGGTCCCTGACCCTGATCTCCAGGCGCCGGGGCAGCCAGCGGACGGCGACCTCGGCCCGGGTGGCCCGGCCGTGCTTGACGGAGTTGATCAAAAGTTCCTGCACCGACTTGAACAGCAGGATCCTTAGGTCCTCCCCCAGGGCCCTGGACCGGCCGGCAGTTCTGATGACCACCCTCATCTTGTATTTCTGCCAGTAATGGTCGGCCAGCCATTGCAGGGCCGCGCCAAAGCCCAGTTCGTATACCACCAGCGGGCTGAGTTCAAATATCAGGCCCCGGATATATTTGATGGCCTGCTGGGACAGCTCCTTGATCTCCTCGATCTCCCGCCCCAGGCCGCTGTTTGCATTTTGGCCCTGCAGGGTCTGCAGCTTAAGCTTGATCATGGCCAGCCCCTGCCCGATGTGGTCGTGCAGGTCGGTGGCTATCTCCCGGCGCTCCCGTTCCTCGGCGGTGGAAAGTTTTTCCGCCAGGCTTTTCAACTGCTCCTGGTAGGTCTTGATCTGCCGCTCCCGGCGGCGCCCCAGGGCCAGCTCCCGGCGCAGGTCGGTGTTGGCCTTGGTCAGGTCCCGGGTCCGTTTTCTTATCTGCCACTCCAGCACCGCCTTGGCTTTGGCCTGGTGTTCCTGGTAAACCACGTTCTGCAGGTATGTTTTTACCATCACGGTCAGGGAATTCAGCAGCAGCACCTCTTCCTTCAGGAACGGCCCCCGGTAGGCGGGTGGCCGGGCCTTCAGATAGCAGACCTCTATCGACCCCGCCTGCCCGGGGGCTGCCTTGATGTCGGCCTTTTGGCTCCACCTGGTTTTTTTAAAACCCTTGGAAGCGTAGCTTTTTCCGGCCCAGGTTATTTTGACCGCCGCCACCTCCGAAAACTGCCAGGCCCGGGCAATGGCCTGGGCCAGGCTCCTGAGGGTGTGGGCCGGGGAGCGCCCGGAGCGGTTCAATATCAGGGCGGTGCGGTGCAGGGCGGTAAGTTCCTTGACCCGCTCTCCCAGCTGCCAGCGGAGCCGGTCTTTTGTCCTTATGTTATCTGATATTATTATCATATCTTAAAGATAGCACAAATTTAATTTAAAAACAAGCGACAAACCATATGGAATCATCCAGTTTTATGGCATGCAACTATTTACTGATCCCTTGAAACATATTCCGGCCATATTCCGTATTCCTTTATAACCAACAATTTTAGGAGTTTACTCAAATGAACACCACGTTCGGATCAAAGCTGGCTGCGGCCTTAAAGAACATCTTCGGGGTCGTGGTCAAGGGGCGCACCTACGCCAACATCCTTTACCTGCTGCTGGCCTTTCCCCTGGGACTGCTTTATTTCGTCTTTTTGACTGTGGGAATATCGCTGGGGGTGGGGCTTTATGTTTTGATCATCGGCCTGCCCCTGCTGGCCCTGATCCTGCTGGCCTGGCGCCAGTTAGTGAAGCTGGAACGTTTCCAATCGCACCGGCTGCTGGGAGCCAGGATAGAGCCTGAAGCCATCCTGCATTGGTCTGCCGACCAAAATGCCTGGCGCTGGTTCCGGGCCCGGCTGTCCAGCCCGGTGACCTGGAAGGGGCTGGGCTACCTGTTCCTGAAATTCCCCCTGGGCCTGCTGGCCTTTATTCTGCTGATAGTGCTGGGCGTGCTCAGCCTGGTTTTCATCTCCATTCCCTTCATTTACCAGAATGTGAACGTGGACATCGGCCACGGCCTGGCGCTGGACTTACCCCAAGCCTTGATATTCATGGTCCTGGGATTGTTTTTGGGCCTGTTTTCCCTGCATCTCTGGAACGGCCTGGCCTTTGTGTTCAAGTGGCTGTCGGAAAGATTGCTGACGGCCAGCCCCAAGACAGTAGGCATTGAATAATCCTTTATTGTTAAGGGAAAAGCCCCGATGAGGATATCATCGGGGCTTTCTTGTATGGGATAAACAACTAGTTAAAAGTGAACAGTTAAACCCCAGCCAAACTGCAGTCCCGAGGCCTTCAGGTCGATATCCTGCTGTGATCCGGGCATGGAGAAATCCTCAAAACTGTCCTGGGAATACATCCAGTAGACCCGCAGGGCTTCCCGGTCGGGCCTTAACCAAAATAAAAAACCTCCGCCCACCTGAAGCGTCCTGTACACCACCTTATCGTCGATTGTTTTGGTGACGGTGCTGTCCGTGGTGAATGTGCTGTCCACCGACGGACGCGACTGGTACTCGATCTCATGCTCACCGGTTGCTTTTGACGAGAAGCTGGCGGCGCCATACCTGATCTCGACATATGGCTCCATATGGTCCCGGGGTAACGCGATCGTAAGATTGACCAGCGGGGTATGGGAGATGAAATTTATCTTCAAATCTTCGGACTGCATCGTGGTCGAGTACCAGTCGGATGAGAAATTCTTTTGGATCGCCCCGGGATAGGCCCGGAACTGATACATAAGCCCCAAGGTAAGATTCCGGCTGATGGCAAAGCCCACTCCCGCACCGCCCCCCAATCCGCTGCCCACGAAATCGCCTTCAGTGACAGACATGGTCTGGGTAGCGGCGCTATAGGGGTCGAAGGTGGAAACCTCCTCGTTACTGGAAGCAAGGTTCTTCACATAATCGGCCGAAAAAAAATTGATCTTCCAGCGCCTAAGCGGCATTCTGGCGTCTATCTTCGTCTCCCGGCCGGGAGTGGGGACCAATTTTGCATTGTAAGTTTTATAGCCCGACTTGACGGCCTTTATCTTGTACAGCGAATCTGTCAGGTCTTCTATGGTTATGCCCTGCTCGGTAACAATACCCTGGTATTTTTTGTTCAGGTACAACTTGGCTCCGGCCGGATCGGTCTTGATCTTCAGCTTGCCGGCCAGGCTCATCAGCGGCGCGCTTACCGTGTCCACTTTCCCGACGCTCACCAGCCGGCTGGTGGAGAAAAGACTGTAGCCTTCCTTTACTATCGAGATCTGGTGCAATCCCTCGGACAGGGGATACACCAGGTTCGGGGTCCGGCCGGTTTGCTCCTGGCCGTCCACCAGGATCTTGGCCCCATCGGGCTCGGTGGTCACAAACAGCCCGCCCGGTTTGGCGGATAGTCCGGTCCCCGGCTTCCAGGAGGAGAATATCTCGGCCGCCTCCTTCATGGCGCTTAACAGATCGGCGATCTTTCCGTAGTTGCGGGAGAAGGAGAGGTCTATGCCCCCGGTCTGGATGTCCAGCATCCGCAGTTCTATGGCATAGACGTTGCCCAGCTTGCCGATGGTCCCGCCGATCATCTTCTGGGCGCCTAAAAGCTGCCCGGCCTCCACCAGGCAGGAGGTCTGGTCGCAGGCCCCGGTCATCTGGAATCCCTGTTCTTTAAGGATCTCGTCCCGCTTGGAGCGCTCCACCACTTCAAAAACCCGGTACTCCACCAGGCTGTTGAGCAGTTTGTCGGTAAGCAGGGCCATTTCCTTGGGAGCAAGCCCAGAGGTGGTATTCAGGTCCATCACCGAGATGGTGGTCTTCTTCCCGGCGGCAAAAGCAGAACCGGACATCAGCAGGCAGAAAAGGATCAGGGATATTGTCTTTTTCATTACAAGCTCCTCTATTTGATTAAAGTTCCGCTTTGACTAGGTACTTGCCACCCTCTACCTTTCCTTCAATGGTTTCCGCCTCCTGCGCGCCAACCGTGCCCAGCACATCCTGCCAGACCAGCTTCAGCACCTTCAGGTCTTCGGAACTTCCAGATATCTTCAGCGTCTTCAGCGGCGTCTTGACGCTGACCTTGGCCTCGCTCTTGACCTTGCGGACAGCGGACAAGACCTCCATGGCCGCGCCAAAGGGGTCTCCCTCGGCGGAAGGTTTGATGTCCTTGAACTCGGTTTCATCCGGCCAGGCCGAGGTGTGGATCGAACTCTGCTTCCCGGACTCCGCCGCGAACATCCAGCTCCAAGCCTCTTCGGTGAAATAGGGAATGAACGGGGCGAACAGCCTTAAGATCACATTCAGGGTGAATTTCAAAGTGGCCAGGGCCGAAAGCTTGCCAGCCGAGTCCCCTTCCTGGTAGGCCCGGACCTTGATCAGCTCCAGGTAATTGTCGCACAGCTTCTCCCAGAAGAAGCTCTCCGTCTCCTGCAGGGCGTCGGCGTACTCGAAATTCTCAAAGTATCTTCCCGACCTGGTGACCACCTGTTTGAGGTGTCCGATGAAACTGAGGTCCAGCGGGTCGGTGATGGCTTGTGGTGTTAGCTTTGACTGATCGGCGCTTAGGATGTGCCCGGCCGCGAACTTGACAGCGTTGTAGAGCTTGACTGTCAGCCGCTTGCCGTTGGCGAAATTGGCCTCGTCGTACATGGTGTCCACCCCCAGCCGGGCCTTGGCCGACCAGTAGCGGAACCCGTCCGAGGAGAACTGCACCAGCAGGTGCTCCGGGGTCACCGCCTGGCCGTGGCTCTTGGACATCTTCTTGCGGTCGGGATCCATGATCCAGCCGTTGATCAGCGCGTTGTTCCAGGGGATCTGCTTCTCGTGCAGGTAGGCCTTGACGATGGTGTAAAAGGCCCAGGTCCGGATGATCTCCGGACCCTGGGGCCGGATGTCCATGGGAAAGACCTTTTGGTGGCGCTCCGGATCCCTGGCCCAGTGGCTGGCGATCTGCGGGGTCATGGAGCTGGTGGCCCAGGTGTCCAGAACGTCGGGGTCGGCGGTGAAGCCGTGGGGCTTGTCCCGCTGGGATGCTTCGTAACCGGGGGCCGGGTGCGACTGGGGATCGATGGGCAGCTGGTCCTCGGACGGCATGATCGGCTTCTGGTATATTGGATTGCCCTCGGCGTCCAGCGGATACCATACCGGGATGGGCACGCCAAAGTAGCGCTGGCGGCTGACGCACCAGTCCTGGTTCAGCCCCTTAACCCAGTCCTCGTAGCGGGTCCGCATGTGCTGGGGGTGCCATTTGATCTTTCGGCCCTGCTCCAGCAGTTCCTCCTTAAGGTCCATGATCCGGATGAACCACTGCATGGTGGGGATGATCTCCAGCGGCCGCTCGCCCTTTTCGTACATCTTCACCGGATGCTCTATGGGCTTTGGTTCCTCGGTCAACGGAACTCCTAAACCCGCTAAAGCCTCTCCTTCCGAGCTTCTAAGCATCTCAACTATCTTGGCCTGCGCCTGCTTGGCGGTCTTGCCCTTTATTTCAGAGTAGAACTTGCCGGCGGCGGCCGGATCGGCGCTGTCCCAGCCCGGGGCGCCAAAATTGACGTCCATCATCCGGCCCTCGTGGCCGATCACCTGGCGCAGGGGCAGCTGGTATTGCTTCCACCACTCCACGTCCATCATGTCGCCGAAGGTGCAGACCATCAGGATGCCGGTGCCCTTTTCCGGGTCGGCCTTCTCATTGGCGATGATGGGAACCCTGGCCCGGAACAGCGGAGTGACGGCGCTCTTGCCGAAATATGGCTTGTAGCGCTCGTCGTCCGGATGGGCGATCACGGCCACGCAGGCCGGCAGCAGTTCCGGCCGGGTGGTGGCAATGACGAATGAATTAGCTTGTGGTGAGCCTGTCGAACCACCATCGATGCCAAAGCGGATATTGTGAAAATGCCCGGGCAGCACCTTGTCCTCCACCTCGGCCTGGGAGACCGCGGTCTTGAAGTCCACGTCCCAAAGGTGCGGGGCGAAGCTGGTGTAGGCCCGGCCGTCCTTTAGCAGTTTTAGGAACGACAGCTGCGAGGTCCTGCGGCAGTGGTCGTCAATGGTGGCGTATTCCAGCGACCAGTCTATGGACAGGCCCAAGTGCTGCCAAAGCGACTTGAAGACCTCCTCGTCCTGCTTGGTGACCTGGTGGCATAGTTCTATGAAATTGTCGCGGCTGATCTCCTCCGCCGGTGATTTTTTATCGTTCTTTGGAACAAAGCCCTGGGCATAGGCCAGGTGGGGGTTGCAGCGGACGTGGAACATGTTCTGCACCCGGCGCTCGGTAGGCAGGCCGTTGTCATCCCAGCCCATGGGATAGAAGATGTTGAGGCCCTTCATCCGGCGCTGGCGCACTATCACGTCCTGCTGGACGTAGCCGAAGGCCGAGCCCACGTGGAGCGAGCCGGAGACGGTGGGCGGCGGGGTGTCCACCGCAAAGGTCTTGGCCCGTTCGATGGCCGGGTTCCAGTCGTAAATTCCCTGTTTAAGCCAGGTCTCTACCCAGTGTTTTTCCACCAAGGAAAAGTCGTATTTTTCGGGGATGCTCTTCATAGTGCCTTTTATTCGAAAGTGGTTGATTTGAGTCCAATTAACCTTTTATTTTACCTGTTAATATTTGTAAAGTCAATAAAAAATGCAGGCTGAAACAGCGTTTTAAGCAGCACCGGTTCTCTTGCCTTTTAGCAAGATCCCCGAAAGCTGTTCATTACAGAAACAATGTTAAACGGGCACCCTACCGCCTTGCTAAATTATTGGTTTTATGCTATTCTTTTAGCTACCTTAAAGACTGGGATTTATTAGGAAACTAGGAAAACATGAAAATTATTTTCCTGTCCTTCATGGCTTCCTTATAGTTTGTTTTATTCGGAATGGAGAAACTTATGACAACCGCCTTAATGGGCCTGGACCTGGGCGGCACCAACGTCAAATCGGTTTTGCTTGATGCCCGGTCGCTGAAGGTCATCACCAAAAGACAGATCCCCACCCTGGCCCATCTAGGCTCCGGGGCGGTGATCAAGATCCTGGCCGGGGAGATCGGATACTTGTTGAGGGTTGCCGGATCCAAGAACATCGGCGTGGCCGCCATCGGGCTTGGCTCGGCCGGTCTGGTGAACAAAGGAACCGTCCGCAACTCCCCCAACCTTCCCGGCTGGCAGGGAGCGGTGCCCTTGGAGCGCCTGTTGAAAAAAGAGCTGCCGGGTTTGAGGATTCCCCTGGCCATAGACAACGACGCCAACTGCTTTGTGCTGGCCGAGACTTTTTGCGGGGCCGCCAAAGGTTTTCAGAATGTGGTGGGCCTGACCCTGGGCACCGGGGTGGGCGGCGGCCTGGTGCTTGACGGAAAGCTGTACCGCGGTTCCACCGGCGGCGCCGGGGAGCTGGGGCACACCAGCATAAAATACGACGGACCGCGCTGCCTCTGCGGGAACAGGGGATGTTTGGAGGCCATGGTGGGAGCCGGAGCCATCATTGAGCGTTACCGCTCCAGGAATACAGAATATAGAATACAGAATACAGATTTGAGCGTGGCCGAGATATCAGGCCGGGCAAAAAAGAGCGAGTCGGCCGCTATAAAGGCATTGGCGGAAACCGGAACCCTGCTGGGAGTGGGCTTGGCCAACTACGCCAACATCTTCAACCCCCAGGCCATCGTCATCGGCGGCGGGGTGGCCCAGGCCGGGGAATATATCCTGGACCCAGCCATTAAGGAAATGAAAAGGCGGGCCATGCCCTTCAATGTCCTCGGAGTAAAAGTGAAACTGGCCAAGCTGGGACCCTGGGCCGGGGCCATCGGCGCGGCGCTTTTGAATGATCAAGGTGTTGCCCTAAAGTAATGCTTTTGAAAGTTATTATTTATTCTGATTTTGTTTTCTGCTTTTCCAATTTATCGGAGATAAATGGAATTTGATAATAGCCGACATAGATACAAAGTGACCAGCCTGTGGCTGGCCAGCCTGGACTCCTCGGCGGCCGGAGGGTACTGGCCGTTTGCCCTGTTGAACAAAAAGGCCGACCTGCTGCAGACCCTGGGCGAATGGGAGAATGCCGAGATGGTCTTCCAGAGCAACCTGGCCTGGCTGGAGAACACCAGCCATCTCGGCTATTTGACCGAGACCCAGAACCGCCTGGCCCAGCTGCTGACCAACATGGGCAATTATGACGAGGCCTTTGAGCTTTACCGGAAATCGGAGCAGATCCAGACCGGGAACGGCGACGCCGAAGGCCTGGGACATACATACGACGGGATCGCCGAGATCTACCACAACCAGGGCGACTACCCCAAGGCCATGGAATGCCTGGACAAGGCCCTGGAACTGGCCGAGCAGAACGGCAACCGGGGCACGGTCTGCCGGGCCACCGGCAACATGGGCATCATCTATTACCAGATGGGCGGATACGACAAGGCCATTGAATACTATGAGCGGGCGGCCGCCCTGGCCAGGGAGATGGGCGACGCCGAATCGATGGTGGCCTCGGTCGGGAACATAGGGCTGATCTACGAGGAACGGGGCGAGTTTGCCAGGAGCATGGAATATGCCCGTCAGTATCTGGTGCTGGCCCGCCAGCTGGGAAACCTCCAGATGGAAAGCTATGCCCTGTGCAACATCGGCACCATATACTTTGAACTGGACGATTACATCAACGCCCTGGACTGCTTTGAGAAGTACCACTCCATCTCCCGGCAGATGGCTGACAAGCAGGGCCTGATCCTGGCCAGCGACAATCTGGGAACCGTTTATCTTAACCAGGGAAAGTATGAACAAAGCCTGGAGTATTTCAACTTTGCCCTGTCGCTGGCCCAAAGCCTGGGCAACAAGGAGGACCAGGGCCGGGTGCTGGGCCATCTGGGGAATTACTGCAAGCAAAGAGGTGATCATACCAAAGCAATAGATTACTACCAGCAGGCCATCAAGATCACCGAAGAAATAAACAGCAAATATTTTTTATGCTACGCCCTGCACAACCTGGCCGAACTGTATTATGACCGGGAGAGTTTCGAAGAAACGGAAAGATTAAATTCCAAGGCCCTGGAAATTGCCCGGGAGATCCAAAGCAAGGAAATAGTGTTCAAAACCAGTCTCTTGAATATCCTGGCGTCCCACCGCCGGAACCAGGTTGGAAACGCCCCGGATCTTTCGGCGATCGAGGACCTGGCGTTCGGCGACCGGGAGCAGGCAGAGCTTAATTTTCAGAAATTCATTTTTACCGGAAATGCGGAATTCCGGCAAAATGCTTTGGCCTTATATCATAAAATATATGAGAAAACGATGAACCTGGCATATCAACAAAAAATATCGCTGTTGGACAAAAATTTCTAAATCATTATCTAATAATTAGTTAAAAAACGACCCTCAGGGTCGTTTTTTATTATATTAACATTGTTAATTATTTTATTAATATTTTTAAGTTGTCTCTTGACATTTTCAATTATTTTTGTTATAATTGGAACAATTGATAATCATCAAACATTCATGGAGGTAAAACCAATGAACAGCCCGCTCCAAATAATCGAATCCGGAAACGGACTCAGCCCCGAAAAATATGGGGTGCTGAAAATGCTTCTTTGGGAAGGCATGATCATCCATTGGGCCAACCTGCCGGGACAAACATTTGTCCAATAAGACTACCACCATCCGCAGCAAATTGAAAAGAATGATCTAACCAACCGCAAAGGATCCAAAACCAATGTCCAAACAAACCCCCAACACCTGCCCGGCCTGCCAGGGCTCCATGCACATCTCGGAACTGAGATGCTCCGGCTGCGACACCACCGTCCGGGGCGAGTTCCCCCTGTCCCCCCTGGGCAGCCTTAGCGAAGACCAGCTGGACTTCATCAGGACCTTCGTCCTGTCCCGGGGGAACATCAAGGAAGTGGAAAGCCGGCTGGGCATCTCCTACCCCACCGTCCGCAACAAGCTGGATGACGCCATCGCCGCCCTGTCCGGGCAGGCAGCCAAGGTAATGAGCCGCTCGGAGGTGCTGGAGTCGCTGGAAGCGGGAAAGATCAGCGCCGCCCAGGCGGTGGAGCTGCTGGACCAGGCAGGATCGTAAGAAAGCAGTAAGGGCAGGTAGTACGGGCAGGTTTTAAGCCTGCCCCAACCGATAACAGTAAGGGCGGGTTTAAAACCCGCCCCAACAAGGAGGCCCACCATGTCCGAAGAAACCATCAAAATACTGAAGATGCTGGAAGGCGGCAGGATCAGCTCCAAAGAAGCCGACTCCCTGCTCTCGGCCTTGAACAAGGGAAAACCAAACCGTCACCACCACTGGCAGGATGCTTCTGACCTGCACGAAACCCTGGGCCAGATAAACCCCGGAAGGATAGTGGCCGAAGCCATGGCCGGGGTCCGGGAAAGCCTGAAGGGCATTCACATAGAAATCGATGATATCCACGGCTCGGAAAAGGCCGAAGAGGAAAAAGAGATCGTAGTGCCTGCTGCCGGCATCACATGCCTATCCATCAATCAGCCCCGCAGCGACTTTGAGATCACCGGCGCTGAGACAGACCAGATCACCATCACGGCCGACATCCAGGTCTGGGCCGAGGACCGGGACGAAGCCAGGGAAAAACTCAAATCCCTGGACATCAGCACCGAAACCGAGAATGGGGTGTTGAAGATCAAGGTGGACGGCCCGCCCTGGACCAAGAAGCGCCGGGCCAAGGTCGACTTCACCATTGTGATGCCGAAAAACATTGCCGCCGAGATATCCTCGGCCAGCGGAGAGATCTCGGTCCAGAACCTGCTCAATGGCTGCCGGCTTAACACCGCCTCGGGAGAGATTGAGATCTTTGGATGCCGGGGCGAAAACAACCTTTCCTCCGCCTCCGGCGATGTCGAAGTCAACGGCTGCACTGAAACATCCCTGAAGATCAACACCGCCAGCGGCGACATCGGGGTCAACGGCTGTTCCGGCGACCTGTCCTTCCAGACCATCAGCGGGGACGCCGGCATCTCCCTGTCGGGAGACATTCAGGGGCAGACGGTCAGCGGAGACATCGACATCAAGGCCGCCAGGCCCGGCGAGATAAGGATCCGCAGCACCAGCGGCGACATTCAGTTCCAGGGTCCGGTGGCCGAAGGCAGCTCGGCGGCCATAACCACCGTCTCGGGGGACGTATCCTTGGAACTTGGCGCTGATTCCTCGGCGGCCATCGAGGCCGCCACCGTCAGCGGGGACATTGACTGCGAGCTGGACCTGAAAGATCTCCGACAAAGCAACCGCAGTTTATCCGGGAACCTGGGCAGCGGCCAGGGGAGCCTAAGCGTCAAGACCGTCAGCGGCGACATAACAATATCATAACAGTTAAACATAGAGAGGAAAGAAAATGGAAAAATCCACCAGCAAAGTTCTGCGCAAGATCCTGTGGGCCGGAGTTTTCATCGCCTTGGGTGTGGTCAGCCTGCTGGCCAATCACCAGGTCCTGCCCTTTGCCGTTTCATTGAAACTGGACTGGCCTGTGATATTCATCGTGATTGGCCTGTCCAAACTGATTGATTCAATTTAAAAAAGAGAACGCTGCCTTTTCATTCCGCTCACGCCAAAGGCGGATCCGCCTATATGTACTACCCTGCGGTGGCGGAAGATTTGACAGATTTACACAGATTCATCAATTTCATCAGATTTTAAGCACAAATTGATTAATTATAATCACTCGGCTAACGCTCATGACGGCGTCTGCGTTAATAGTTCGGTTAACACTCACTACAACGTCTGCGGATAAAACCCCCGTAAAAATAGATCAAAATAAATCAATTAAAGGAGACCAACCAATGTTCGTTTATTACCAAAACCGCCCCCGCAAGATCCTGTGGGCTTTGTTCTGGATCGCCTTGGGCGCCCTGCTGCTGCTTTCCAACTACGGGCTGTACTCTTTCAACTTCACCTTCTCCCGGGACTGGCCGATACTGGTCATCGCCTGGGGCGTGATGAAGGTGATTGACTCCTTTGCCTGGCGCAAGTCCAAGACCAACGGCTCCGTGCTGGAGAGCGAGGGCGACAAACAGTCCCGGGAGCAGATCCTGAAGGCGGTGGAAAGCGGGCAGATGTCGGCCGAGGAGGCCGCCCAAAGGCTCAAGAACCTGTAGTAAAAAGTAAGGGTGGGTTTAAAACCCACCCCGGCCAACCGTAGAAGTAAAAGGAGAAAGAACATGTCAGAAGACAGACTGCGCATATTGAAAATGGTGGAAGACAAGAAGATCACCGCCGAAGAGGCCGCCAAACTGATGGCCGCCATGGACACCCCCGGAGGAGCCAACGGCAAGGCCCGCTGGCTTAAGGTCCGGGTCTTCGATAAAGGAACGGACAAGCCGAAGGTCCGGGTGACCGTCCCCCTGACCCTGCTGAAGATAGCCGGCAGCCTGGGCGGCAAATTCTCCATGATGATGCCCGACGAGGCCAAGGCCCAGATGGAATCCAAGGGGATAAAGCTGAACGCCGAAAGTTTTGAGGACATAGAGAAACTGTTTGACCAGTTCGCTGTCAACGGGCAGTACAAGATGGTGGATGTGGAGGATGACGAATCAGGCCAGAAGGTGGAAGTTTACGTGGAATAGTCCCGGCCGCCTTCGCGTTCTTTGCACCACGGAAGAACCCCGGGGCTATTTTAGCACCGGGGTTTTGTTTGAGAACCAATGAAAAACGGCTTGACAGTTGGGTAAAAATAAAATATAATTACTACTTGCGTTCCAGCGTAGTCCGCCTCTGGCGGATAGAGCTCCCGGCTGTTAATCCGCCTAAGGCGGATTGTTGTAGGTAACTCTTTTTAATTCCAGCGTAGCTCAATGGTAGAGCTCCCGGCTGTTAACCGGGTTGTTGTAGGTTCGAGCCCTACCGCTGGAGCCAGATTTATATCAATATACTCTTAAAAGCACCAAAGCCCATCGGCACTGCGCCGACGGGCTTTTTTCATTGGGTTTTATCTCGTAAATATCATAAGCTCTTTACCCTGGACCGAAACAAACAATATCATCCTTCTTTTGGGCGTTCAATCTGCTTTATCCCGCGGCTTCCCGGCATACACCACCTTTCCCCCGCTCTTCCCCGCCCCCGGACCCAGTTCTATCAGCCAGTCGGCGCAGCTTACCACCATCGGCTCGTGGGTGATGCAGAGCACCGTGCCCCCGGCTGCTGTCAATTCATCGAACAATTTCAGCAGTCCGGCAATGTCCCTGGGATGGAGTCCTCCGGTCGGCTCGTCCAGCAAAAACAGGCAGCGCCGGGAAGAGGCCCCAGCCAGGCCGGCGGCCAGCTTTAACCTCTGCATCTCCCCGGTGGAAAGGGTGGACAGCGGCTGCCCCAGCGGCAGATAGCCCAGCCCCGCCTTTACGGCCAGATCAAGCGTCTGCAACAGGCCGGCCAGTTCTTTGGAGGCGATCTGCCCTAAGGCAAACTCCCGCGCCGAGGAAAGGGACTGCCCCAGGATGTCAGCTATTGACAACCCGCCGACACGGATCTTCAGGATCTCCGGCAGATAGCGCTGCCCGCGGCAGCTGTGACATGTCACCCGGGCATCGGCCCAGTAATCCAGCGACACCGGGATCGATCCCGCCCCGCCGCACTCCGGGCACCGGCCGTCCTTGGAAAGGAACGAAAAATGGCTGGCCTTGAACCCCGCCTCCTTGGCCTTATTACAGCCGGCAAAAAGGTTCTTGAACGCATCGAAGATGCCCAAAAAGGCCGCCGGTATGGCCGTCTGGGGCTGGGGCTGGGCATCCTGCTCCACCATCACCATCTGGTCAAACTGCCCGGCCCATTCGATGTGCTTGCAGTTCACCGGCCGTTTCTCAGAGTATGATCGCCACAGAACATCCGAGATCAGGCTGGTCTTTCCGCTGCCGCTGACCCCGGTTACTGCGACCATCCCACCGGAGGGAATATCCAGGCAGACATTGTCCAGGTTGTTGGCGCAGGCTCCGGTGATCTTCAGTCCCGGCAGCAGCCCTCGGGCGGTGCGCGGAACTGACGGGGCCGGCCCGCGGAAGTCCGCCAACAGTTCGGGCCCGCCCTGGAACACGATCCGGCCGCCCTCCCGGCCAGCCGCCGGCCCCAGCTCGATCACTTGATCGGAGACCGCCAGCATAGCTTTGGACTGCTCCACCAGCAGGATGGTGTTGCCGGCATCCTTAAGACCCGTGACCAGGCCGGAAATACGGGCGGCGTCCGCCGGATGGAGCCCGAACGACGGCTCGTCCAGCAGGTAGGTGACGCCGGTCAGGCCGGAGCGGATCTGCGACGACAGCTGCAGCCGCTGGAACTCCCCTCCGGACAGGGTCGAAACCAGGCGGTCGGCCGCGATATAGCCCAGACCGGCCCCGGTCATCGGCTGCAGCCTGGCGATGATCTCTCCGCCGATGGAATTCAGGATCCCTTTTTCCTTTGGCTGGAGGAAAGGGGGAAGGGCCGGCAATTTTTGGCAGAACATCCGGAGCAGTCCGTCAATGGGCAGGGCGGTCATTTCAGCGATGTCCCGGCCCGCCAGTTTCACCGCCAGCGGCTCCGGCTTCAGGCGCTTGCCCGCGCAGGCCGGGCAGGGTTGCTGCGACATCAGGCCCAGCATGGCCGCGCCCCGGTGGTCGGCATGCTTGCGCTGGTACTCGATGTCCACCAGGCCGGCGAATCCCCTCCAAACGCCCTTGAAATGATGCACCCCGGTGCGCCTGCCCCTCTGGTAATTCCATTCGACCTCCAGTTCCCGGCCGGGAAGACCGTGCATCGCGATGCGGCGGGCCTCGACGGAGAGGCTGTTCCAGGGTGCTTCCAGATCGAGGTTCAAGGCCCGGCCAGCAGCCCGCAGGGCGGCGGTATGCTGGCCGCCGGGCTCGCCGTAGAATTTTCCGGTCTTGGTCCCGTCCATGGCGCCGGCGGTCAGCGGCAACTCAGGATTCGTGACCAGCCGCTCCGGATCGCAGGCCGTGATGGTGCCCAGACCCCGGCACTCCTGGCAGGCCCCCTCCTGATGGTTGAAGGAGAAGGCCGAGGACAGCAATGCAGTCCCGCCGGCCCGGCTGTAAAGCAGGCGCAGCAGGTCATGCAGTCCGGTATAGGTGCCGACGGTGGAACGCGGGTTGGAGGCCGCCCGTTTGCGCCGGACCGCTATCGAGGGCGTCAGGCCGGAGGCCGCTTCCATCCGGGCGTCGCCGGTCTTGCCCATCAACTGGCGAATGGCGGGGGAAAGCCCCTCGTTGAAACGGCGCTGGCTCTCGGCGTAAAAAGTGTCGAACACCAGCGACGATTTTCCGCTGCCCGAGACGCCGGTGACCGCGGTGATCTGTCCCAGCGGAACGGTCAGGTCGACGGATTTTAGGTTGTTGGTGGTGACTCCCCGCAGCCTCATTTCATCCGGCAGGACGGTTGTTCTTTCCGGTTCGGGGGAGGCGGCGGAAAGAGGCGGCCTGGCGAGATGTTTTTTCAATTCCCGCCCGGTGATGCTCTCCCGGCATCCGGCCAGTCCCGACACCGGGCCGGAATAGAGGAGTTCCCCTCCCTCTTCCCCGCTGCCCGGGCCCAGGTCTAATACCCAGTCGGCCGACAGGATGAAATCGGGATGGTGTTCTATGGCCAGCACGGTGTGGCCCTTGTCCGTCAAGCCCCTCAGGGCGGCCACCAGAACTTTGACATCCGCCAGGTGCAGGCCGGTGGTGGGCTCGTCCAGAAGGTACAGCGCCCGGCCGGCAGCCGAGCTGGCCAGATGGGCGGCCAGTTTCACCCGCTGGGCCTCCCCACCCGAAAGGGTGTTGCTGGGCTGTCCCAGTTTCAGGTAGCCCAGCCCCAGGCCGGTCAAGGTCCGGGTGATGGCAGTGATCCTGGGCTCTGCCTCAAAGAAGCAATGGGCTTCGTCGACCGACAGTTGCAGCACCTCCGAAATATTTTTCCCGTGGTATGTCACCTGAAGCGTCTCGTCCGAGAAACGCTTTCCTCCGCAGGCCTCGCATACTACCTCGACGTTGCCCAGAAAGTGCATCCCGATCTCCTGCACCCCGGCCCCCTGGCAGGCCTCGCACCGTCCGCCTTTGACCACGAAGGAGAACTGCCCCTTGGCGTAACCCAGACGCTTTGATTCCGGCAGCGAGGCGAACAGGTCCCGGATGTGGTCGGACATCCCGGTGTAGGTGACCGGATTGCTGTTGGGGGTGCGACCAATCGGCGACTGGTCTACGTGGATGATCCGTTTGAAGATGTCCGGCCCGCCGGCCTTTTGCCCGGCCAAGGTTTCCAGCAGGGACTCGGCCAGCGAGGATTTGCCGCTGCCGGACACTCCGGTGATCACATTGAAGCGTCCGGCCCTGAACCGGGCTTCAAACCCCTTCAGGTTGTTCCTGGCCGCTTTATCAATCCCGAAGGACGGCCCGCCGTCGTCCGGCTGCACGCGGTATTCAAAAGATTCTATCCCCTTCAGGCAGGACCAGGTGCGGCTGGACGGCAGATCTGCCTTTATGAACTCCTGGTAGGGCCCGTTGAAAAGCAGCTCCCCTCCGGCCAGCCCCGGACCCGGCCCCAGCTCGATGATCCAGTCGGCGGCCCGGATGGTCTGCTCGTCGTGTTCCACCGCTATCACGCTGTTGCCACCCGCCACCAGGGTTCGCATTACCCCCAGCAGCTTTGCGTGGTCGGCCGGGTGCAGCCCGGCGCTGGGCTCGTCCAGCACATAGAGAACGTTGCGCAGTCCCGATGCCGCCTGGTTGGCCAGCTTGATGCGCTGGGCCTCGCCGCCCGAGAGGGTGGCGGACCCGCGGTCCACCGTAAGATAACCCAGTCCCAGTTCCGCCAGAAGCCCGCAGCGCCGGAGCACCAGCTCCCGCACCGGGGCCGCCACCGCCGCCTGGGACGGCCCGGGTTCAAGCCGCTCAAAATATTCCGCCAGCTGCCTGATGCTCATGGCCGCAAAACCGGCGATATCCATTCCCCAAAGGCTTACGGACAAAGCCTCCGGATTAAGCCTCTTCCCGCGGCAGGCCGGGCAGGGAAAGGAACGGGCGAAACGCAGGATGTTGGGGTTGCGGTCGCGCTTCAGGATCTCCTCCATCACCGGAATTATCCCCTTGTAATGGCCCTCCTGGCGGGGACGGGCGGTGATGCCGCTCCATTTCATCCGGGACTCCAGCGGGTGCTTGCCGAAGGGGATTAGCAGCTTGTCCGAGCCGAAAAGCACTGTCTGCTGCTGGGCGCCGGTCAGATCCTGCCAGGGGATGTCGGCGGAAAAGCATTCGGACCGGCAGACCTGGTCCAGCACCTCCATGGTGACCTGGGAGTAGATGATGTAACCGTTGGGCGTGGTCAGGGCCAGCGCCCCCTGGCGCAGGGTCCTGGCCTTGTCAGAGATCAGCAGCTCCGGATCGATGCGGTCTGCCACCCCCAGCCCCTGGCAGGACGGGCATTGCCCGGCGGGCGTGTTAAAGGAGAACAGGCTGCGGTCCTGCCGGGACAGGGTCTGGGGGCTGGTCCCCAGCCGGGCAAACAACAGCCGCAAATAATCGTACAGTTCGGTCAGGGTCCCCACCGTGGAACGGGGGCTGCGGAAGGCCGCCCTCTGGTTGACGGTCAGCACCGGGTACAGGCCGGAAACCGTGGCCCGGGGCCGCCTCAGCTTTTTCCCGGCCAGGGGGTGGCCCTCCAGGAAGTTCTCCAGGAAAAGCCGCTGGCCCTCCCGGCCGATGACGTCGTAGACCAGGGAGGATTTTCCGCTGCCGGAGACGCCGGTGACCACCACCAGCCGGTGGTGCGGTATCCGCAGGGAGATGCCTTTGAGGTTGTTTTCGGCGGCCGATTGTATGAATATTTCTTTTTCCATCGCGTTCTTTGCCGGGCTTCATTTAAAAGAAAGCCTTCAGCAAAAAGCTAAAGGCTTCTGTTTCTTTGACATTTCAAAACAGGATTACCGGACCACCACCACTTTCTTGACCGATTGGTTCCAGCCGGTGGAAAGTATCACCAGATAAAGCCCCGAAGGAGCGGGCTGGCCCTTGTCGTCCTTCAGGTCCCAGTAGCCGCCGGGTCGGCCGC
>JAURWH010000136.1 GCA_030655055.1 bacterium | reverse complement strand
AGGAGGAGCAGTACCAGGTCTACCGCCGGGTGGCGGAAAAGCTCAGCCCCGATCCGGTGATCTTCCGGACCTTTGACCTGGGCGGCGACAAGCTGGACAACAAGACCGGGCCCCTAAGCGAGGCCAACCCCTTCATGGGCTGGCGGGCCATCAGGTTCTGCCTGGACCGGCCCGAGATCTTCAAGCCACAGCTGAGGGCCATCCTCAGGGCCTCGGCCCACGGCCAGGTAAAGATAATGCTGCCCATGATCTGCTGCCTGTCCGAAGTGCTGAGCGCCAAGCAGATCATCGCCGGGGTCAAGGCCGAGCTAAAAAGCCAGGGCATCAAGTTCGATCCCGGCTGCCAGCTGGGAATAATGGTGGAGACGCCCTCGGCCGCCCTGACCTCGCGCCAGCTGGCCAGGGAGGTGGATTTCTTCAGCATTGGTTCCAACGACCTGACCCAGTACACCCTGGCGGTGGACCGCAGCAACCAGAGGGTGGCCGGGCTGTACGATCCCTTCAACCCGGCGGTGCTGCGGCTGATCCGGGAGGTCTCCGAACAGGGCCACCGGGCCGGGATCTGGGTGGGGATGTGCGGCGAGATGTGCGCCGATCCGCTGGCTATGCCGCTGCTTTTAGGCCTGGGCCTGGATGAGTTCAGCATGAACCCGGCTTCGGTGCCGGAGATAAAGCGGATGATCATGAATTTAAGCGTGGACGAATGCCGCAAGGTGGCGGCCAGGGTGATGGAGGAGTCGGATCCCATGGTCATCCGCCGGCTGCTTTTTGATTTTGTGGTCAATATCCTGCCGGACCTGAAACTGGCCGGGCAGATATGTTCGCTGGAGAGGAACTGAGCAGCTAAAAACCATAATTGGACACGGATTTACACAGATTTTTGGGACATATCATGTTGACTGTTTTTGGAAGTTGTGTCGGAAGTTGTTGCAAAATAGGCATTTAGCATCTTGCGTTCACCGAAATGTTGCTCACAGGTGCTGAAATGCTGCCCACAGGTGCTGCGAAGTCCGCCGCAGGCGTGGAAATGCTATTCACAGGTGCCGAAGTGCTGCTCACAGGTAGTGAAATATTGCTCACAGCTACTGAAATGCTCTTCACCGGTAGTGAAATGCCGCTCACAGCTACTGAAATACTATACACAGGTAGCGTAAATCTTGCTACTGGTGATGGCTTTGCAAACAATATTGCAAAACCAGTAGTGATATGAAATGTCCGAATGTTTTAAACATTTTTTAGAAATATGAGCGAAATTAACATTATAGATAAATTGACTGGTGTCGAATTTGAAATATTCGTAAAAGAATTTTTAGAAAATATCGGATTTTCAAATTTAAAAACAACAAAAGCATCGGGCGACTTCGGTGTTGATGTAACAGGAAATTTGAATACAGAAAAATATGTTATTCAGACAAAAAGATATAATAGGCCAGTTAATTTAAAAAGCGTTCAAGAAGTTTACACTGGCATGAAATATTATGGGGCTGATTTGTGTATGGTCGTTTCAAATAATATTTTCACAGAAGCAGCTATTGAGTTAGCAAAAAGCTGTAATTGTAAACTGGTTGACAGAGACGATCTTGAAAAATGGTTAAAAAAAGATTTTTCTTCTCCAAAAATGTTTTTAGAGTTTCTCCAAGAAAAGAAACTTAAAAAATTCAAAATACCTTCTGAAAAACTTGTTCAAGAATATTATTCCTTGAAAGAAAAACTTGGCAAACAACCGACAATTTCGGATATTGACAGCAAATGCAAATTTTCTTCGTCTGTTTATAGGAAAAGATGGGGAACCTGGAATTTTTTCCTTAAAGCAATCAATGAACCTATTATTCAAAACAAGTCCATTACGATAAAAGAATTTGAAAATAACTTTAAAGACGTAAAAGAACAAATTGGGAAAACCCCAACAACAAAAGATATGAATATTTTGGGAGAATATTCAATCAGCGCTTACGAAAGAAAATATGGCACTTGGAATAAGTTTTTAGAAGGCATTAATGAAAGCTTAAATAAAAAGCATAAAATAAGTAAAGATGATTTTGTAAATGAATTTTCTAGAGTTAAATTACTTTTGGGACATGTTCCAACTACTTTTGAGATGAGTGAGAATGGAAATATTGCGCCTAATTCTTATAGGAGAATTTGGGGGTCGTGGAGCAACTTTTTAAAAGAGCAGGGTGAGAAATATCAGAAACGCAATATCCCCGAAGCAGATTTAATAAGAGCATATTTGGGATTGAAGAAACAACTTAACAAAGAGTCCTTGACCCAAAAAGATATGAATGATTTTGGTAATTATTGCGCATCAGTTTACGAAAGACGCTTTGGCAGTTGGAACAAATTTTTAAAATATATTGGGGATAAAGAAAATCTAAAAACGGATATTTCTAAAAAAGATTTAAAAGAAGAATACTTAAGAATAAAAAATATTCTAAATAAAAGCACGTTGTCCTGTAGCGACATAAGAAAACATAGTAAATACGCTTTATCAACATACTTTAAAAGATTTGGAAGTTGGAATAGTTTTTTAAAAGAAATCGGATAAATTATCTGACACATCTTATAATACTGGATATGTGCACACACACGCTGGTCGTTTCATTCATATTTGGATCAGTTTTGCTACGGCAAAAATTGCATATTTAGAAATGTTTAATAGCATTCCCTAAACAACAAAACAATCAATATACACAACACAAAATGACTAAAGTTGAATTCCTGGACCTGCCCGCCCAGTACCAAAGCATCAAGCCCGAGATAGACGCCGCCATGGCCGCCGTGGTCTCTACCGGCGGCTTTGTGCTGGGCAAGACCGTGGCCGATTTCGAGCAGTCGGTGGCTAAATTCGCGGGCGCCAAATACGGCATCGGGGTGAACTCCGGCACCGACGCCCTGTACCTTTCGCTAAAAGCCGCCGGGGTCAAGGCCGGGGACGAGGTCATCACCACGCCCTTCACCTTTATCGCCACCGCCGAGGTGGTCTGCTGGCTTGACGCCAAACCGGTGTTCGCCGACATCCGCACGGACACGTTGAACATCGACCCCAAAAAGATCGAGGCCGCCATCACCCCGCGCACCAAGGCCATCATCCCTGTCCACCTGTACGGCCAGGCGGCGGAGATGGACCAGATCAAGGCCCTGGCCCAAAAGCACAACCTGAAGATCATCGAGGACTGCGCCCAGAGCCTGGGGGCATCTTACCACGGCAGGCAGACCGGGTCCCTGGGCCACCTGGCGGCCTTCAGTTTTTACCCCACCAAGAACCTTGGCGCCTACGGCGACGGCGGCCTGGTGCTGACCGATGACGAGGCGCTGTATAATGAAGTGAAAATGCTGCGCCAGCACGGCCAGGACAAGAAGTACCATCACGCCAAGCTGGGGATGAACTCCCGGCTGGACGCCCTGCAGGCCGCGGTGCTTTCGGTCAAACTGAAACACCTGGACAAATGGAACCAGAGGCGCCGGGAGCTGGCCGCCCTTTATACGTCCGCTTTCACCGGTATCGCCGGCATCACACCGCCGGTTGCCCTGGACCACAACGTTCACATCTATCACCAGTACACCATCAGGGCCAAGGACCGGGGAGCATTGGAGGAGCGCCTTACCAAGCAGGGCATCCCTTACGCCATTCACTATCCCATCGCGCTGCACCTGCAGCCGGCCTTTGAGTTCCTGGGCCTTAAGCAAGGATGTCTGCCGGAAGCCGAGTTGGCCGCTAAAGAAGTGCTGTCCCTGCCTATCTATCCCGAGATGACCGAGGCCCAGCAGAATGCGGTGATCGCAGCAGTGAAAGGGTAACCTCTCCCTTTATCCCTCCCCTCGAGGGGAGGGAAGGGTGGGGTTCCAAGATAAATACTGGTTTTATGAACAAAAAACAAACCGACATATTCCCCCAGGCTGACGTTCCCCAGGCCAACGTCCCCCTGGCCGACCGGATGCGGCCCCGCACCCTGGACGAGGTGGTGGGCCAGGAGCACCTGATCGGGCCGGGCAAGGTGCTTAGGAACCTCATAGAATCCGGGCAGATCCCCTCGCTTATCTTCTGGGGGCCGCCGGGCTCGGGCAAGACCACTTTGGCCCGGGTGCTGGCCAACACCGTTCAGGCCAACTTCGTGGAGTTCTCGGCGGTGACCTCGGGCATCAAGGAGATCAAGGAGGTCATCAAGGAGGCCGAGCAGAAGCGGGCGGTCCGCGGCGCGCGCACCATCCTCTTCGTGGACGAGATCCACCGCTTCAACAAGGCCCAGCAGGACGCCTTTTTGCCCCACGTGGAAAAGGGCACGGTGGTGCTGATCGGGGCCACCACCGAGAACCCCTCGTTCGAGGTGATCTCGGCTTTGCTGTCCCGTTCCAAAGTGCTGATCCTGAAGGGGCTGGAGGCTGCCCACATACTTTCGATATTGCAGAGAGCGATCAACAGCGAACTCGGCCTCAAACCCCTTCAAGTGACCGCTGAGTCCGATGCTCTGGATTTCATTTCCCAGGCCTGCCAGGGCGACGCCCGCACCGCGCTCAATGCCTTGGAGATCGCTGTCTCCATGGCCAAGCCTGATGATTCTGGGACCCTGTCCCTGACCCTGCACCTGGCCGAGGAGGCCATGCAAAAGAAATCACTGCTCTACGACAAGGCCGGGGAGGAGCACTACAACCTGATCTCGGCCCTCCACAAGTCCCTGCGCGATTCCGACCCCGACGGCTCCCTGTACTGGCTGGCCCGGATGCTGGCCTCGGGCGAGGACCCGCTGTACGTGGCCCGCCGGATGATCCGCTTCGCCGCCGAGGATGTGGGCCTGGCCGACCCCAATGCCCTGCTGATAGCCAACCAGGCCAAGGACACCTATCACTTCCTGGGCTCCCCCGAGGGCGAGCTGGCTTTGGCCCAGGCCTGCCTGTACCTGGCTTTGGCTCCCAAAAGCAACTCGGTCTACAAGGCCTACGGCGCGGTTCAGCGGGAGATAGAAAGCAGCGGAGCCCTGCCGGTGCCGCTGGTGATACGCAACGCGGTCACCAAGCTGATGAAGGAGGTGGGCTATGGAGCCGGTTACCGCTACGCCCATGACGAGCCGGATGCCAAGGTGGACCAGCAGCACCTGCCGGATGAGATCAAGAACAAAAAGTTCTACCATCCCGCCGACCGGGGCTGGGAGGGCCGGAAGAAGAAGGAGAGAGAAGTGACGTGAGCAGTTCCCGATTTTTCCCAAAAACACTTGACTTTGGGGTTTTCTGTTATTATAATGAAGTGTTGTAATTTTATCCGAAATCATAAATTTTGGAGGACCAGATAGAATGAAACTGAAGAACATCATTGTGGCGCTGTGCCTGCTGGCTGTGGCCGCGGTCTCTTTCGCCATGCCCCCGTTTCAGGGCATTCAGGAACCCGAAGCCCTGAAGGTTATGCGTCTGCAGGGAATGGACAGCCCCCAGCGCGGACTGGAAAGGGAACTGAGCCTCAAATCCAAAGCTGCCAAGGTCTCCGGCAGCCGCAAGTACCCGGTGGTGATGGGCTATTTCACCGACCTGGCGGCCACCAACACCCAGGCCGAGTTCCAGGGCATGTTGTTCAACACCGGGACCAACAATAAATCGGTCAACAACTACTACCGCGACATGTCCTACAATGCCATGAGCTGTTCGGGTCAGGTTGACAACTGGCGGAACAGCAATAATACGGTGGCTTATTATACCAACGGCACTAATTACGGAATGAGTGGCGGCACTACCGCCAATACCTACGAATTCATCCGAAAGGTACTGGTGCATGCCGATTCGTTCGTGAGTTTTGCCGATTCCAGCTATGACCGGGACCATGACGGTTATGTGGACGTATTGTGGGTGACCCATGCCGGCAAGGGGGCCGAAGAGGGCGCCGCCAACATCTGGTCCCACAGTTTTTATCTGTCAGGTTTTGGCGGAGGGGCCACCTATTACACTACCAACGATATCAGTCCCTTCACCGGCAACCCGGTCCGCATTGACGACTACATCATCAACCCGGAACGGACCAACTACGCCGACGGCAACAACACCACCACCGAGATGATCGGCTGCGGGGTCTACTGTCACGAGTTCGGGCATGCCATAGGGCTGCCGGATCTATATGATACGGATTACTACGGCTACGGTTCCGGTTACGGTCTGGGAAACTGGTCTTTGATGGCCGGCGGGTCCTGGGGCGGCAACGGCAACACCAACGCCCGGCCGACTGCCCTGGATGTCTGGGCCCGGCGCTTCCTGGGCTGGGCCAGCCCCACCCTGGTCACCAATGATAATCTTTATACGGTCAACGGCATCATGGCCACGGCATCTGGAAGCAGCTACAAGCTGGCCAGGCTCGGTTCTGACACCACCAAACAATTCTGGCTGATTGAGAACCGCTACGAACTGGGAGCCGGTCCGGTCAGCAGCGTCCGCTGGGATTCCCTGCTGCTGTCAACTTCTCCGGGCGGCCTGGCCGTCTATCACATAGACAGCACCTATACCTCCACCACCTATTATTCCACCAATTCTGTCAACAATAAATACACCAGCACCGGAGCGGCGCGCCCTTACGGCGTGGCACTGGAGGAGACCGACATGACTTCGGCAGGTTACTCCTCTGAACTCTGGAACGGCACCAATAACGGTGACGCCGCCGACATCTGGATGAGCAGCACCCAGACGGCTTTTGACAGCAACGGGACAGCCTATCCGGTCACCTACCTCAACGGCACCACTTCCACCACCGGCGGGGCCCACACCATGACCGCCATCCGGGCCATCCCGGCCGGCTCGGCCGCCATGGCCTGCAGCATGTTCGTAGCCGTTCCCACCGGAGTGGAGGGCCAGCCCCAGGCCGGCCTGATACCGGAGGCTTTCGTGCTGGGCAACTCATATCCCAACCCGGCCAAGGGCCAGATCACCATCAGTTACCAGCTGCCCAGGGGCGGCCAGACCACCATGGAGATATACAACATGCTGGGCCAGACCGTGCAGAAGTTCGACCTGGGCTGGCAGCCGGCCGGGACCCACAGCCTGAACTGGAATTCATCGCAACAGGTCCAGGGGGTATATTTCTACCGCCTCCAGTCCGGAGATTTCAGCAGCACCAAGAAATTAGTGTTGGTTAAGTAATTCCCGGGGAACTATACCCGACCGCCGGCTTCGCGACAGGCTCAGCCGAAGGATCCCCGCAGATCGTGCGGATCGTTCGCTAAAAAACATTTAAGAATTCATTCTTTAACAGATCTGCAACAAGCGGCAATAAACGGAAAATAATATTATTTTAATTGACGCCGGGGCAAATTCCCGGCGTCAATTTTGTTCTCGGGCCGTAACCTTAT
>JAURWH010000135.1 GCA_030655055.1 bacterium | reverse complement strand
AAAGAAAGTCCTCCAAAAAACAAATATTTTACCCTTTTAATGGGCAGAAAGAAAGCAATAACACCAGCATAAGCAGCGATTAACGATATCCATATTGGCATCTTACTATCTTTTTGACCTGTACCAATCGACTTTCCAGTAATTCCTTTGGCCCTAAGCGAAATAGAAGCACCATTACTTTGGGCACAAGAACTTTGATAAAGCACTGATATTTTTGCGCCCTCACCAGGATTCAGATTGGTAATGTTTAGCTGTATATATTTATCGTTTATTATCTTTTGGTTTGGAATTGCATTGTCAATTGTGATTTGGGATTTTTGAATAACTTCATCCGTAAATTTGATCATGAGTACAATTTCTTCTGCGGTTTTATTGCCTGTGTTTTTGATTTCTATTTGTTGTATAAAGAGTTTATTGCTAACATCGTCAAATGGTATGCTTTGTATCGAGTTATAAGTAAGTTGCGGTTTTTCTGTTTGTACCCAATAAAGGAATGTACCTGTAGCGATTGTTACAACACCTGTAACTACTGCAGTAATAAATATTGACTTCCAATTCATTTTAATCTCCAATCAATTTAATTCTATCATTTTAAAGAAAATAAGATTTCATTTCTTCTTAATCTTGTCGCCGAGCGTACCCTTTATGAATTTTTGAAGTTCCTTGTGTAAGTCCTCTATACCACGCCAAGTGTTCTGATATATAACAGTACGTACATTCTTTATGTCAAAAGTAAGGTACTCTGTTGACTGACTAATGACTATATGTGGTTTTTTAAGGGCTAGTGCAAATCCAAATTCAAACATAACATTTGGGTTATTCCTTGTAACATCAACAACAACAATCTCTGCAATACGAATTGCAGACACTATATCATCTGTGACCTCACTAGATTTATTTATCATATCAATCCTTATTGATGTCAAACCTGTACCTGTAGCCGCACGTTGTATGCCACCAGTCCAAACATCTTGAAAATCTTCGTGAAAAGGCATTACTGTAAAAAGAACCTTCTTTTTTTTCAAACTTTCAAGTGTTATCACATCTTCACCTGTCATAGGTATATCTGAAGCGGCACCTTCAGCAACCGTTTTCATTTGGCTTTCTAACTCATGCAACCTTTCCTCCATCTCCTGTGCTTGCGTAAACGATGAAGCAGCAAATAAATATTGCCTAAAATCTCTCACCAAATTACGAAATTCTTCTGGCGTTCGAGCCCTATCCATACGCCGTCTTAGCAAATGAAGACTATCATTCATCTCGGGACCCATAACTCGTGTAGAATATCGGCTATGCATAAGCTCGTTGAAAAGACGCCTGAGCATATGATTAGATTCCCCTATGACCGCTGATTTATTACGCCCAGGTTGGGATAGCATGTATTCAAGACGATTCAGATTACTCTCAAATTCTGGATGTAACAATTGTCTCATTTCTCAACCCTTTCTATTGTTAAACCTTAAACCTTGTTTTTATTTGCTACGATATTGTTGCTAAATAATACATCTAACTACCAGTAAAAGTCAATTACAAAGTTGGCAAATCTTAAGACCAAACGCGCGGGGGCAAAGAAATACCCGTAGGGTGGGACCTCTCCCCCACCCCTCCCCTGGTAGGGGAGGGGCATTCAGCCTCCCCCTCCTGCCAGGAGGGGGAATGAGGGGGCGGTCAAAACTAAGGCAGCTTAAGACACCCCTCTTGTTCTCCCCTTTTTAGGGGAGACAAAAAGCCTCTCCTAATTAATTAGGAGAGGCTTTGGTACATGGCCGGTGGTTGAGTGCCCCGCAGGGGTGTATCGAAACCACCGGCTTAGCTCACGTGGACCTGTAATTCGTGAACTGCAGCGCCAGCCCCAGGTCATCCTGCCGGAACAACGCGATCACTTCCTGCAGGTCATCCTTGTCCTTGCCGGTGACCCGCACCTGCAGGTCCTGGATCTGGGCCTGGACCTTGATCCCCGAGGCCTTGATGCGTTTGACCATCTCCTTGGCCTTGTCCATGGGGATCCCCTGCACGAACACCAGTTCCTGGCGCAGGTAGTTCTTGGCGGCTGGCTGGGGTTCCTTCTGTTCCAGCGATTTGATGGAGATCCCGCGCTTGACCACCTTGTTGAATATGATGTCCAGCATGCTTTTGCGTTTGAACTCGTCCGAGGCCAGGATCACTAATTTGTCTTCCATGATCTCTATCTGGCAGTTGGTGCCCTTGAAATCAAAGCGCCCGATGATCTCCTTCTGGGCCATCTGGACCGCATTCTTCATTTCCTGAAGATCGATCTTGGAAACTATGTCGAATGAACTCTGGCTCATTGGTTTTCAATTATCTCCGCATTTTTAGGGATGATGAATTTAAAGCGGGCGTCCTTGAGCCCGGGATTGGTCTTGATCTTGCTGAAACTGTATTCGGCGCTGTTGCCGCTGACATCCACCGCCTCTATCCCTGTGATCAGAAGGGTCTTCCGGTCCACCATGATCTTTATGGCCTTGATGATGTCCTTCAATTCGTCCGGCTCCATGAAGAACAGGTAATCCCCATTGTTGCGGCAGCCTTCCTTGGCCCGGCCGGCCAGAAGTTTGTCCAGGGGGTTCAGCCAGACCAGGAACTGGGGGGAGCTTTTAAGGTCGGACTTCATCACCTGCTTTTCATCGATCAGGTGGAGCCAGATGGTATTGCCGTCGCAAACGATCTCCTGTTTGTCGGGCTTGGTGATGTCCATCCGCAGCTTGTTGGGGCGCTTGAGTTCCAGCTCCCCCTCGTACCGGGTGCAGGTGCCGGAGGCCGCGCTGCAGACCGTCTGCACCACATGGGCCTTGAGGTCGTTTATCTTCCGGTACTTGGCCCGGACCTGTTCCAGCAGGGAGTCGCAGTTCTGGGCGCCGGCCGAAGCAACCAAGACCAGGCCCAGCGCCAAAGACAGTTTCAGGACTTTGATCATTCTCCGTCCTCCTCGTTTTTGATTAAAACCTGGCGGGCCTTGCTGCCGTCAAAGGGGCCCACCACCTGGGCCGCCTCCAACTGGTCAATCAGCCGGGCCGCCCGGGAATATCCGATCTTCAAACGGCGCTGCAGCAGGGACACCGAGCCCTGCTGGTGCCGGATCACCAGTGATCTGGCCTCGGCAAAAAGTTCATCCTGGCCGTCCTGGTCCGCTCCCTCCTCCGGTGGCAGGTCCACCTCCATGGAATATCCGTTCTCCTGTTCCGGTGCGGCGGAAGATTCCTTGTTCTCCGACTGGCCTTCGGCCACCCCGTACCATGACTTGACAAATTCCACGATCTGGTTGGTCTCCTTAGTGGAGATGAAAGGTCCGTGCAGGCGTTCCGGCTCGGCCTTGCCCGGCGGCATGTACAGCATGTCGCCCCGGCCCAGCAGGCTTTCGGCCCCGTTGGCGTCCAAAATGGTGCGGGAATCGGTGCGGGAGGCCACCTGGAAGGCCAGGCGCGAGGGGAAATTGGCCTTGATCACCCCGGTGATCACGTCCACCGAGGGCCGCTGGGTGGCCAGGATCAGGTGGATCCCCACGGCCCGGGACATCTGGGCCAGCTTGGCGATCCGGTTCTCGATCTCCCCGGCCTCGCGGGAAAGCATCAGGACGGCCAGCTCGTCGATCACTATCACCAGGTACGACATCTTGCGTTCGGACTTGTGGTTGTATTCCTCGATGTTGCGGCAGGCCTCCTTGGCCAGCATCTTGTAGCGGGCGTCCATCTCGGTGACCGCCATCCGGAATATCTGGAGGGTCTCGTCGGAATCGGTGACCACCCCCTCCACCGTCCGGGTGATGGGCTCCTCGCCCTCCTTGACGTGGACCCGGTACTGGAACTGCAGGTGGGGAATGCCCCGGTAGATGGAAAGCTCGATCCGCTTGGGATCGATCATGATGAAATGCAGTTCCTCCGGCGTGGCCCGGTACAGCAGGCTGGTGATGACGGTGTTCAGACAGACGCTCTTGCCGCTGCCGGTGGCCCCGGCGATAAGCAGATGAGGCATGTTGGTCAGATCGGCCGAAAATGATTCCCCGGTGATGGTCTTTCCCATGGCAAAGGCCAGGCATCCTTCCTGGGCCTTGAAATTGTCAGAAGCAAGAAGCTCCTTCAGCATCACCATCTGCCGGTGCTGGTTGGGGATCTCGATCCCCACCACCCCCTTGCCGGGAATGGGGGCGATGATCCGGATGCGGGTGGCTTGCATGGCCAGGGCCAGGTCGTCGGAAAGATTGGCGATCTGGTTTACCTTGACCCCCGGGGCCGGCTTGAATTCATAGCTGGTGACCACCGGGCCGGAATAGCGGTCGGTGATCTCTCCCTCGATCCCGAATTCCTTCAGCTTTTCCAGCAGGATGGAGGACTTGTCCTCCTCTTCCGCTTTAACCTGATCCCGGTCGTCGTAGAGAATGGAGAGGAATTTCTGCTGATAATCCTCGGAGACCGTTCCCTCTCTTGGCGGAGCCTTTGGCTTGGCCTTCTTCTCCGGTGCTTGCACCGAGCTATGTCGAGGTGTGGCGGTCTTGCCCTCAGGTTTTGATTTTTCCGAAACGGGGATATCTTCCTGTTCTTCGGCTCGGGACATTGGTTCCTTTTCCGCCTTTTCGGACGCGGCCGGTTTCTTTTTAAAGGTGATCTCCTTTGGCGTGGTTTTGGCCTTTTCCAAACCGGCTTTCACCGGGGCCACGGCCAGCGTCAGCCAATGCTGGAAATTGATCTCGGTCCCTATCAAAAGCAGTATGATGAACATTCCGGCCAGCACCAGCCAAAAGCCCACCGGCCCGAAAAGCCCGCCTATGAATGTGGCCAGCAGCATCCCCCATTTCCCGGCCCCGCCCGGCTCGGCCAGATCTCCGGTGTAGTAAGGAACATTTAGTCTGGCTATCATGGCCAGCGCAAAGCTGACAAAGGCCAGGCTTAGCAGGGTGTTCCAAAGAAGGCGGTAGAGTTTTTTATGCCGCAGGAAGAACCAGCCCCAGACCAAAACGTAGAAAGGCACCAGCAATGCGGCGTAGCCCAGCAGGCCTATCAGCCCGAAAGCCGCCATGTCCCCCAGCGGACCTCCCCAATTCTGCCTGGGCCAGCCCTGGGACCAGAGATGGCCGTCCTGGCCGGAAAAAGAAACCAGGCTGACCAGCATAAAAAGCCCGGCTATCAACACGGCCACCCCGAATATCTCCTGTCCCCGGCTGAATTCCGGGGAAGATTTTTTTTCTTTTTCTTTTTGGTCGGATTTCATTTATCTTATCTGTCTGTTTTTGTATCGCTGTTTAGCGGGGATCCCCGGCCTGGC
>JAURWH010000134.1 GCA_030655055.1 bacterium | reverse complement strand
CTATCTGCTGGTCCATCTCCTGTGGCAGCGAATAGACCTTCTTTTGCATGCTCCGTCCCTTTTTGGCCAGGGTCTCGGCGGCCAGGGACTGGTTGGCAAAGCTCATGTCCATCACGCTGGCCGGGTGCCCCTCGGCGGTGGCCAGGTTTATCAGCCGGCCCTCGGCCAGAATGATGACGTGCCGTCCCGAAGGCATGGTGTATTCCTCCACCAGCGGCCTGACCTCGCGCTTGGCCTTGGCCACCTTGCGCAATCCGGCCAGGTCCAGCTCCACGTTAAAGTGCCCGGAATTGCAGACGATGGCGCCGTCCTTCATGGCCTTGAAATGCTCGGGCCGGATGACATTGATGTCGCCGGTGACGGTGATGAAGAGATCTCCCAGCCTGGCGGCCTGGGCCAGGGGCATTACCAAGAATCCGTCCATCAGGGCCTCCAGGGCCTTGACGTTGTCCACCTCGGTGACGATGACGTTGGCGCCCATTCCCTTGCCCCGCATGGCCAGACCCCGTCCGCACCAGCCGTAACCGGCCACCACCACGGTGGAGCCGGCCAGCAGGAAGTTGGTGGCCCGCAGGACGCCGTCCAAAGTGCTCTGCCCGGTGCCGTAGCGGTTATCGAACATGTGCTTGGTCAGGGAATCGTTGACCGCGATCACCGGAAAGGCCAGGGTCCCGGCCTTTTCCATGCTCCGCAGACGGATGACACCGGTGGTGGTCTCCTCGGTCCCGCCGATGATGTTCTTCAGCAGGTCGCTCCGTTTAGAGTGCAGCTCGGAGACCAGGTCGGCCCCGTCGTCCATGGTGATGTTGGGCCGCTGGTCCAGCGACTGGTTCAGGTGGCGGTAGTAGGTCTCCTTGTTCTCGCCCTTGACCGCGAACACCTGGACGCCGAAGTCCTTGACCAGGGAGGCTGCCACCTCGTCCTGGGTGGAAAGCGGGTTGGAGGCGCATAATCTGAGCTCGGCTCCGCCGGCCTTAAGGGTCCGCATCAGGTTGGCGGTCTCGGCCGTGACATGCAGGCAGGCCGAGAGCTTGACCCCTTTAAGGGTCTTCTCTTTTTCAAAGCGCTGGCGGATGATCCGCAGCACCGGCATTGACTTCTCGGCCCATTCGATCTTGTTTTTCCCCTGGGCAGCCAGTTTGATATCCTTGATATCGTAATTCATTCTTTCTTTCTCCTTAATTTTGTAACTCTTCAGAGCCACTAAGACACTAAACCAGGTTTATAGAACAGAAGATCGTGGCCGGGTCTTGGTGTCTTTGTGGCTGAATGATCACTTATTTTTTAGCCGCGGCCTTAAGCTTGGCGGCCATGTCGGTCTTTTCCCAGGTAAAGCCTTCCTCTTCCCGCCCGAAGTGGCCGTAGGCCGCGGTCCGGCGGTAGATGGGCCGTTTCAGGTTGAGCATCGAGATGATGCCGTGGGGGGTCAGGTCAAAGTGCTGGCGGATGATCTTGGTGATCTTGGCATTGTCCACCTTGCCGGTGCCGTAGGTGTCAACCGCAATGGAGACCGGCTCGGCCACTCCGATGGCATAGGCCAGCTGGATCTCGCAGCGATCGGCCAGCCCGGCCGCCACCACGTTCTTGGCGATGTACCGGGCGGCATAGGCCGCGCTCCGGTCCACTTTGGAGGGGTCCTTGCCCGAGAAGCAGCCGCCGCCGTGCCGACCCAGTCCGCCGTAAGTGTCCACGATGATCTTGCGCCCGGTCAGGCCGGAATCACCCTGGGGCCCGCCGATGACGAAGCGCCCGGTGGGGTTGACCAGGATCTTGGTCTTGTCGTCCATCAGCTTGGCGCTGACCACCCGGTTGATGACGTGCTTGATGATGTCCCTCTTGACCCTTTCCTCCTTGACCTCGGGGTTATGCTGGGCCGAGATCACGATGGTGTCCACCCGCTTGGGCTTGCCGTTGTCGTATTCCACCGTCACCTGGGACTTGCCGTCGGGACGGAGGTAATCCAGGGTCCCCTTCTTGCGGACCTCGCTCAGCCGCCGGGTCAGCTGGTGGGCCAGCTGGATGGGCATGGGCATCAGTTCCGGAGTGTCGTTGCAGGCATATCCGAACATCATCCCCTGGTCGCCGGCTCCGCCCACATCCACCCCCATGGCGATGTCGCCGGACTGTTCCTGGATGGAGGTCACCACCGCGCAGGATTCATAATCGAACCCGGTCTTGGCGTCGGTGTAACCGATGTCCTTGATGGTGTCGCGGATGATCTTGGGAAAGGGGATATAGCAGTTGGTGGATATCTCACCGACCACCATCACCAGCCCGGTGGTGACCAGTGTCTCGCAGGCCACCCGGCCGTTGGGGTCCTGTTCCAGAATGGCGTCCAGGATTGCGTCCGATATCTGGTCGCAGACCTTGTCGGGATGGCCCTCGGTCACCGACTCCGAACTGTAGAGGACTCTTTCTACCATTTGGTTTTTCTCCTAAAATAAAAGGTTTATTAATATTCTTTGTCTTTTAAGTCAGATCGATTTCCGAGCCGTCCCCCACGTTGAGCCGCCGCTGTTTGCCCCGGACCGTGGCGTTGTCCCCCAGCAGGGAGTTTTGAATCATCATGGTCTCTATCTGGACATTGACGCCGATGATGGTGTTGGATATTATGGAATTTTTTATGCTGCTGCCGGCGGCGATGGAAACATAGGGCCCGATGATGCAGTGTTCCAGCTTGGCGCCGGGATCGACGTAGACCGGGGGGTTGATCACCACCCCCGGCCGCGGTGTGGGATGGAGCGAGCTCATCTCCAGCAGCTGGCGGTTGGTCTCCAGCAGGGTCTCCGGCTTGCCGCAGTCGTACCAGCCTTCCACGGCGAACGATTCCATGGTCTCCCCCTGCTCCAGCATCAGCTGCAGGGCGTCGGTCAGCTGGTATTCCCCCTTGGTCTTGATCTTTTTCTGGTACAACTGGTCGATGGCGGCGTACAGCCGTGGCATTTTTCTGATCAGATATATTCCCACTATGGCCAGGTTGGTCTTGGGATTCTCCGGTTTCTCCACCAGCCTGGTTATTTTTTTGCCGTCCTGCTCCACCACCCCGAACCTCCGGGGATCGGCCACCGGCTTGACGCCGATCTGGGAATTGGGCTTGGAGAGGATCTCCTTAAAGCTGGTCTTGAAGATGGTGTCCCCCAGGATGATGATGGCATCGTCGTTCCCCACCGTCTGCTTGGTGAGATAGATGGCGTCGGCCAGCCCCCTGGCTTTTTCCTGGGTGACAAAGGTGGTCTTGAAGGGAAAATTGCCTTCGACATATTCCCGGATCTTATCGCCCATGTGGCCGACAACCAGTATCACCTCGTCGATGGGCAGGCCCTGGAGCTGGTTCAGGATGTGGCCGATGATGGGCTTCCCGGCCACCGGGATCAGCACCTTGGGTGTGCTGTGGGTGTGGGGCCTTAAACGCGTGCCGGCGCCGGCTACCGGGATGATGGCCTTCATTTGCCGTCCCCCAGTTTGCTTTTGAGGAATTTTATCCGCTCCACCGGGGTGGGATCGACCTGGTTCAAAAGCGCCAGGTAGTAGCTGGTCATATCGCCCAGGAAGATGGCCGAGAACATCCGGGCCAGAAGCGACTGCCCCATGGTTTCGACCTTGATTATCCCGGCCGCCTCGGTCTTTAAGATATCTGAGATGATCCCGGCCCGGAGCTGGTTGGAGCTATGGTCCTCCCGGTCCGACAGCATCACGATCTTGGTGCTTTGGCGGATCTGGGAAAGTTCCTGCCAGCCCACGATCTCGTTGTGGCAGAGCTCGGGAAAAAATGCGCAGTAAGAAAGCATCTTGGAATTTTCGTTGACCTGGTTGGTCCAGCGCCGGGCCACCGGCCATAGGCTGTCCACCGAGGAATAGATCACCGGCAGGTGATTATGGAGTTTCAGGGCCAGTTCTTTGGCCTGGTTTTTGGGGGCCGGATTTTCCAGGGCAAACTCCGCGGCCAAAGTTTCCAGCAGAGCAATCGCCTCCACCGCCTCGGATCGGGAAGCTTTGATCAAACCTAGCTTGGTCAGCATCCCCCAAAGCCCGAAGAATGAGTATCCCAAGGCTCCCCGCGGCGGCAGCCCGCCGGGAATTATCAGACAGGTATTGTTATTTTGCTGACATAGCGATTTTAACTTTCCCCCGGAGGTGATGCCCAGTATCCGCAGGCCTTTCTTCTGGGCCTGATGATAAGCGGAAAGGGATTCCTCGGTGTCGCCGGAATAGCTGCTGATCACGGCCAGATCATTGGTCCCGGCCCAGCCCGGCAGTCCGTAATTCCTTTGGACCCAGACCGGCATGGCCATCTTGTCCTGGCCGTAGGCCAAGATGATGTCGCCGGCAATGGCCGACCCGCCCATCCCGCATATGATCAGGCTGCGGCAGGGGTCACCGGCCAGGGACATTTCAGTTTTATCGACGATCTCCAGCACTTCCCGGGCCTGCCGGGGCATGGAACAGATGACCCCATACATGCCGGAGGGATCGGCCGTTTCAAGAAATTCAGGTTCGATTTTATTTAGTTCTATCATTACAGTGCTGACTCTATTTTTATTGTTATTCTGCCAACCTCATAACTTAATTTACCCGAATTAACCACATAAAACACAAAAATCACAAATAATATTTCTTGCATGGACACAATTCTAATTTCCTGTTTATTTTGAATCCCTTTGTGCCCGGAGTTTACCCTGATGAATAGAAGGGTGCCTTTTGTGGCTGAATGGTTATTTTCTTTTTACCGTGGTTGACATACTTCCGTCCGCAATCGGGGCAGGCCGATATTTTGCCCTTTTTAAAATCCAGCGATCCCCCGCACTCGCACATCCAGCCCATCTGGCGGGCCGGCACCCCGGCCATCACGGCGTAATCCGGCACATCCCTGGTGACCACCGCCCCGGCCGCCACCATGGCGTGGCTCCCGATGACTATCCCGCACAGGATGGTACTGTTGGCCCCCAACGAAGCGCCTTTTTTAACCAAAGTGGGGATCCATTTCCCGTGTTTGGGATAGGCCGCCCGGGGATTGAGGTCGTTGGTGAAGACCACCGAGGGCCCGCAGAAGACCTGGTCCTCCAGGGTCACCAGATCGTAGATGGAAACGTTGTTCTGCAGCCGGCAGCCATTGCCGATGACCGCCCGGCAGGATATATAACAGTTCTGGCCGACGCTGCAATCCTCGCCGATCGTAGCCCCCTGGCAGATATGACAAAAATGCCAGATCTTGGTCCCTTTTCCCACGTTGACCGGCAGATCGGCAAAGGACGTTTTATGCAAATAATATTTTGTCGGCATATTGCTTCCGGTCAGTCAGAAGGTACGGTTATGATGTTGCAGTTTTGTCCGAATATATCTTTTAATTATACCAAATAAACCGGTCAAAGTCCATAATAAGCAGCAACTTAATACAATTATCGAGAAACAGGATTGGGTCTAAGGGTTTAAGAAGAATTCTTTATCAAACGGTAAAGGCTAAGACCACGCATAGTAGCCTTTACACTTGACAGTATCAAAAATTGAAGTTCATTTACATCAACCTCTGCCGTTACTGTGCACCTTTTTGCATCAAAACAACTGGTATTGTTAAAAGCATAATTTTAATATCCAGCCATAAAGACCACCTATCGATATACTGCATGTCAAGCTCCATCCACTGGTCGAAATCTATCTCGTTCCGCCCGTTAATCTGCCATAAGCAGGTTATGCCTGGGATCACACTGAGCCTGCGCCTTTGCCATAACTGCAGGTTGTTGGCTTCACCTACCGGCAATGGCCTGGGTCCTACCAGGCTGATATCCCCTATGATCACATTGAACAATTGTGGCAATTCATCAAGACTGGTTTTGCGCAATAACTTTCCGATCAAGGTCAGCCTGGGATCGTCTTTGATCTTAAACACCGGCCCCGACATCTCGTTTTTTTCTCTTAATTCATCCTGTAATTTCTCCGCGCCCTGGATCATCGACCTAAATTTATATAACTTGAATACCCTTCCATTAAGTCCGCTGCGAGTCTGAGAGAACAGAACTGGGCCTTTCGATGACAATTTTATCGCTAGGGCAATCACCGCCATCAACGGCAGAGTGATTGTAAAAACTGTAGCAGCCACAGTAAAGTCAATGATCCTTTTAATCACATGATCCAAGGCTTTACGCCGGACGATGTCAAAAGTCACCATGGGGATACCACAACAATCCTCGATCCGGGCAATGCTGGCCCGGTTTTTCAGCCAATCGGTCATGATGTGGACTCCGACCCCCATCTGTTCGCACAGGCTGATGTGCTCCTCGATCTCCCCCAGTCTAGAGTAATTGGTGACGAAGATCACATCGTCCACCACGCTGCCGCGGAGGATCTGGGCCAGATGTTCGGCCGGACACCGGGCAAGCTCCTGGACCACTGTTATCCCCCATTCGTCATTCTTGCCGGAAAAGCCCCTGTAATTGGGAATATCGGCCCCGCTGCCGATTATCACCACATGCCGGTAATCCTTTTCCTGGTAGAACAGGCGGTAGGAGAACAGCAGCACCATGCGCCAGATGGTGAGCAACAGGCAATTGACCGTAAAGAATATCAGCACCAGGGCCCGGCTCACCGACATGATCTTGAGGAAATACGCTATAGTGATGGCTACGAACAACCCGACCAGGTTCGCCTTGTACGCCGGAAGCAGTGGCAAAGTATACCGCCCCAGTATCTTGACAGGTTGGTAGCGGCCAAGCCGGGAATAGAGAAGCCACCAGAGTGGAAGTAACAATAAAAGTGCCTTAAGGGTGGGAACCAAGGGATATATCCCTCCTTCCTTAAACCAGGGAAGAGGGATAGATAACCGAAGCCAGTAAGCGATAAAGAAGGAAGCGATAGTAATCATCAGATCGCTTATCAGCATCGAAATCTGCAAAACCGAACGTTTTTCACGAAGCACAGTTAATCCTCCCATACAGAACTTATCGAGGCCGCCGTTTGGTGAACAGGAAGAATGTCATAGCCCCCCGGCAAATACCCCACCAATGAGCCAAAGCCCTGCCTGCGATCATCCCCACCGCCACTACGGCTACCATTTTGTCCCGTTTGAAAGAAAATAAAATAAACGGCATCGTAGCCAAAAGGAATAACCCACCCAAAAGGGCTGAAACTATAACCCAAGGTGCCCACCAGAGGCTCATCAAACCGGCTAAAATCATGCCGGTAATTAGAAATGGCTGCATTTTTGTAAGCTGGGGGGTGTGGCTGTCAATAATGATCTTATTGGGGTTATTTCGAAGTGCCAGCATGCGCCAATAGGCGTAAAGATATTTTTTCCGGATATACTCCATCAGGCGGGCGGGATGAATATGATATACAATTGCCCGGGGATTAAAAAACAAATGATGCCCCTGGTTGCTGATACGATATGACAGATCGACATCTTCGTTGGCGGCCCGGCGGAAATTCAGATCAAAACCCCTGAAAGACATGAATAATTCCCGGTCATAAGCCGCCGCATAAGTATCAATAAAATCAACATACCTGGTACGAGACAACAATCTGTATTTATCCTCATATTCCAATTGGGCAAATCGGGCCACCAAAGAACGTTGGTTGGTCCTATAGGCCCCTTTTACTCCGACTATAGTTGGGTCAGATTCAAATGGGACGGTCATTTCACCAAGCCAGCCAATGGTGGGAGTACAATCTGAATCCGTAAATACCACAATCTTCCCTGTTGCCTGGGAAGCCCCGAAGTTTCGGGCTGCCGCCGGACCCTGGTTATGCTGCTGGATCAGCCTGACCCCAGGATATTTGCGGATGATATCAGCCGTCCCATCTGTAGAGCCGTCATCCACGACGATCACTTCATACCTCTCCCTGGGCAACGACTGGTTGCACACGGCATCAAGGCAGTTTCCGATATTCCGTTCGGCATTATATACTGGTATGACTACTGATAAATCCATATGGTCCTCAGCAGCTCTTTTTCTTGGGGTCTGCGCCCCGGAAAAGGAATCGGGCGAATGTCTTAAACCCTATTAATAGCCTCTGGAATTCGGCCGGTTGACGCAAGCCGTCCCATATTTTTTTCATGAGGTACCAGGGCCTGAGATAATACTCACGCCTAGCCCGGTCACAGAATTCGACCAGATCCCGGCTGGTCAATCCGGGCCGGCTGACTATGCTGTTGTGCATACCTTCGGGGGTCAGCCATTCCCGGAAATCGGTGGTGGTAAGGAAACCGTTTGACTTTGCCCATTCGTAAGCCTCCGTGCCGGGGTAGACCATGATCGGATAGAACTGGGCCGTGTCGGGGTTCAGTTCCTTGGCGAACTCAAGCGTCGTCTCCAGGGTCTGCTTGGTCTCGCCGGGATTACCAACCATAAAGCACCCGTGCAACCTGATACCTGCCTGCTTGGCGTCTTTGAAGAACTGCCGGACCCTTTCGACCTTCAGGCTTTTTTTCATCTGATCAAGCACCCCTTGGTCACCACTCTCAACACCTACGCAGAAAAGGTCGGCCCCAGCCTTTTTCAATAACTGCATGGTCTCGAGGTCAATGTCGCATCTGGAATTGGCCGACCATTTGAATTTGAGACCACGTTTCAGCACTTCTTCGGCAAACTCAACACAGCGCTTTTTGTTAAAAGTAAGGGTATCATCCTCAAACATTATGCTTTTGACGTCGGGGTAATTCTTTAAGATAAACTCAATCTCGTTGACCACATTCGGAATGGACCTTAAACGGGGTTTCCGGCTGCAGAACACCTGGGGGTACACGCAAAAAACGCATTGATGGGGGCAACCCCGGCCAGTTATGATTGTCACTATCGGGTATTCGCTATGCCCGTAAAAGTAGTGGCGATGGTCAAGGTGTTTAAGATAGGCGGCGCTGACGAAGGGCAGCGAATCCAGATCTTCAGCCAATGGCCTCTGGGGAGCAACGAATATCTTTTCACCTTTTCTAAAGGCCAGTCCCTTAACGGTGGTCGGATCACCTCTTTGCCCGATCACTTCTGCCAGCTCAGCCAGGGTATGTTCGTACTCCCGGATGGCCACCGCATCGATGGCGGGATTGATCTTCAGGGTCTCTTCCGGCAAGGCTGATACGTGGGGGCCGACCAGCACCACCATCGATTTGGGCACCACCGCCTTGATCTTGGCGCCCACCTCGACGTCGTTGTAGATGCTGGGAGTGCTGGTGTCGAGGACGACCATCTCGGGGGCAAATACGGTGATGCGGGATTCTATCTCGGGCCACTGCAGGCTGTCAGCCGGGCTATCAATTAGCACCACCTGGTGGCCTTGTTGCTCCAGATACCCGGCGGCATAGCATAACCACATGGGGTAGTACAGGGTTCCGCTTTTGGTCACTGCCGGGCTGCGTTGTTCGCGGGAGAACCGGTTCAAAAAGGGCGGGTTGAGAAGAAGGATTTTCATGATCTAGTCTCAATAGTTAATGTTGACACCATATATTTTTCATTGCTTCCGCGACTAACACCGGGTCTATCTCGTCAAAGGTTCTCGAGGCCGCAAGGTCTTCACCATGGTATTTGCCGGAAAATATCGGGACCGCATTTGTAGGCGAGAAAACGGCCACCGGCGCGCGGGGGTCAACGAACTCCAAGGGATTGGTGGGACCGAATACTGCGACGGTAGGCGTGGACACCGCCTGTGCGATATGAAGAGCGCTGGAGTCATTTGTCAGCAGCATTCTTGATGCCTGAATGACCGCTGCGAACTGTCTGACCGTTGTTTTTCCGGTCAGATCAACCACCCGGCCCTGGCCCAGAGATTCCTTTATTTGGCTGACCGTTCCTTGGTCAGAATTTGCGCCCAACAGGACAATATGGGCGTCCGTGGCAAGGCGGATGAACATTTTAAGAGCCGCCCCCATTTGGGGATAACGTTTCGCAGTTATCTGGTTGCCGGGATTATAGCCCCCCCCGGGGAATATGGCGACATAATTATTCCGGGCAAGCTTGTGTTTGTCCAGCAATTCGTCCATACTCCGTATTTCTTCGGGTAAAAATACCACCCTCGGCCTAGGTATCTCTCCGGTGGCGTCCCCTCCCTCTTGTTCAATGGCTTTGCGTGCTATGGCAGGGTAAACTTCGGTATAGTGATTCATACCGGGGGAAAATGAATCCTTATTGGAACTGACGATTGCCGTAAGGGAACCATGACCAGGAAGGATGTGATCCTTGGCGTTCAGGGCACTCACCAGCATATTGGGGCCACGGCCGGCATGAAACGAAACAGCCAGATCGTATCTCTGGCTCCGCCATTTCAATATGGCCGGCAAGATCCGGTCAAGTTTTTTCCGGGGCCAAAAGACATTGGTGGGCTCGATGATGAATTTGTTGACAGCAGGATCATGCCTTAAGATTGGTTCGGAAGAATCAAGGGTCAACAAGGTGATCTCGCTGTCGGGAAAGGCATTTCTGATCATTTGAAGACCGACCGTGGACATTACCATATCGCCCAGGGACATGAATTTAACGATGATCACTTTCATGTCTTCAGCCTGCTGTCATGCAGTACTTTTTCGAACAGAACGGACAATCGTTCTGCCGTTTTCTCAAAACCGAACAGCTCGGATCGTTCCAGTCCCTTTGCGATCAAGTCCAGGCGAAGGGCATTGTTGTCGAAAATTTTACTTATTGTTTCAGCCATGCTTTTGACGTCAGGCGGATCAAAGTACATCCCGGCCTCGCCGCAT
>JAURWH010000133.1 GCA_030655055.1 bacterium | reverse complement strand
GATCACCAAAGAGCCCGCTCCAAGTTCACCATAGACATGGCCAGCGGCAACGTAAGCTATAATTCACTTAATAATGATCTTGGGGGACAAGCACAGATACTGGTCACCGATATCCTGGGCAGTCATCTGTTTTACTGGCAGTCGGATCTGTGGATCAATTTCGAAAATTCCGATTATCAGTTGACCTACTATTACCTGCCTAAACGTTTTGATTATGGCATCAGCTATTATCAGTATCACAATTATTATCTGGCCCCCAACGACGATATCGTGATCGAAAAAGTGAACGGGGTTCAGGGGATAGTATCCTATCCCCTGAACCGTTACCAGCGCTTTGACCTGATGGCCAGCTGGAACCATTACAAACAGGCCTATTATTACTACTCGTATCCCGAAGCAAGTATGGATGTGATCGTGCCGGGATTAAGTTTCGTCCACGACAACACGCTGTGGGGCTCCATGGGCCCCATCAGCGGCCAGCGGGCCATGCTGGTGGTGGAGAGCAGCCAGAAAGCCCTGGGCAGCGACCTGAACTTCAATACCGGGTACGCCGACATCCGCAATTACTGGAGGATCTCCCGGCGATACCAGGTTGCCCTGAGACTGCTGGGGGGAATGTCCCAGGGTCCGGACGCCCAGCGGTTCTATCTGGGAGGACCAAATTCCCTGCATGGCTATGATTACGACCGTTTCTACGGCACCAAAACGGCCCTGGCCAATTTTGAGATGAGGTTCCCCCTGATCGACCGGCTGGAGATGGCCTTCCCGCCTCTTTCATTCTACGGGATCAGGGGCGCATTCTTTTTTGACGTGGGAGCAGCCTGGACCGATGCCGGATCATTCAGGGCTTTGGAAAAGACCAGCCGGGCCCTGGTCAAACTTGACGACCTTAAGGCATCCATCGGCACCGGAGGACGGATAAACCTGTATCCCTTCCTGATCCGGGTTGACGTGGCCTGGCCCACCGATCTTTCGGTCATTGCCAGGAACCCGGTGGTCTCCTTTACCCTGGGAAGCGAGTTCTGATTTTTATCGATAGGCTCTTATAAGGAAACCAGGAATACAGGAAAATATCAGTGTTAACAAAGTTGGATGTTCATGGTCTCCTGGCTTCCTAATAAAAAATATACATATTCACTCAAAGTAATATGCTTAAAATCATTGCCGGCGAATACCGGGGCCGGATATTGAAAACCCCGGAAGGGAAACAGGTCCGTCCTTCCAGCGGCTTGTTGCGGGGCGTGATATTCAATGTCCTTGGCGATCTGGTATCCGGAAAAAATGTGCTGGACATCTACGCCGGGGGCGGAGCCCTGGGGATCGAAGCCTTGTCCCGGGGAGCGGCCATGGCCACCATGGTGGAGGCCGACCGGGCCACGGCCGGACTGATCCGCCAGAACCTGGAAATGCTGAAGGTCCAGGATAAAGCCCGAGTGGTGATCCAGGACGCGCTGGACTTTGTGTCTTCCTCCGGCGGAAAATATGACATCGTGCTGGCAGATCCGCCGTATCAGGCCAATGTTTCCTCGCAGATACTGGGCAGGGTCTCCAAGCACGGCCTGCTGGCCCCCGGCGGGATACTGGTGATTCAGCATCACCGGGCCGAAAAGATCGATGTCCAAACTCAGGGCCTGGCTTTGTGGAAATGCAAGAAACACGGTAAGAGCAGCGTGGAGTTTTATACGGTAAACGATGAACAATCTGCTATTACTGAATAGAGAATACTGAATACTGAATACCTTACGGAGGTCTTAAAATGGTTAAAACCGCCATCTATCCCGGCACTTTCGATCCGGTCACCAACGGGCATATCGATCTGATGGTGCGGGCTTTGAAGATATTCGACCGGCTGATCGTGGCCGTGGCCGTCAATGACCGCAAGACCCCGCTGTTTACCCTGGAGGAAAGGGTGGAGCTGCTGAAAAAATGCGCTCCCCGGTCGTCAAAAATCAAGATCACCAGTTTCGACGGACTGCTGGTGGATTATGCCCGGAGCCAGAAGGCCACCGCCTTGGTGCGGGGCCTGCGGGCGGTGTCCGACTTTGAATACGAGTTCCAGATGGCCCTGATGAACCGCAAACTGGACAAGAACATCGAAACCATTTACCTGATGCCCTCGGAACAATATACCTGTCTCAATTCCGGACTGGTCAAGGAGGTGGCCAGAATGGGAGGCAGGCTGGACGGCCTGGTGCCGGCCCCGGTATCCCAGATGCTCAAACGGAAATACCAGAACTTAAAAGAACGGAAAATAATCAAATGCCTATAGTCGATCTGGCGGAGATAAAGGTCACGGCCGGCAACGGAGGGAACGGATCGGTCAGCTTTTACCGCGAAAAATACATTCCCAAGGGCGGACCCGACGGCGGGGACGGGGGCCGGGGCGGTTCGGTGGTGTTCCTGGTGGAACCCAATCTGGTGACCCTGCGTGATTTCCGCTACCATCATTTCTTCAAGGCCGGGCACGGGCAGAACGGCGCATACCGGAAAATGTCCGGCAAAGCCGGTCCGGACTGCGTGATCCCGGTGCCGCCGGGAACTTTGATCTACGACGCTGCAAGCGGAAAATTGCTGGCCGACCTGATAGTCCCGGGCACCTCGGTGATCGCCGCCACCGGCGGCAAGGGGGGCAAGGGCAACTTCCATTTTGCCACCTCCACCAACCAGACCCCCCGGGTGGCCGAAAAGGGCGAGATAGGAGAGACCGTCTCCCTGCGCCTGGAACTGAAGATGCTGGCCGACGTGGGGCTGGTGGGCTTTCCCAATGCCGGAAAATCCACCCTGCTCTCCAAGCTGACCCAGGCCCATCCCAAGATAGCCAATTATCCCTTCACCACCCTGATGCCCAACCTGGGAGCCATGTATCTGGACGAGAACTCCACCTGCACCATCGCCGACCTGCCGGGGCTGATAGAGGGGGCCCACCAGGGCAAGGGGCTGGGGACCCAGTTCCTAAGGCACATCGAGCGGACCAGGGTGCTGGTCTTTGTGATAGACGCGTCGGCCGAAAATGCCAAGCAGGAACTGAAGGTTTTGAAGAACGAGCTGATCTCTTACAACCCGGGCCTGGCCGACAAACCGCAGCTGGTGGTGTACAACAAGATCGATCTGCTCAAGAAAAAGCCCAAAGTTGACGGTCTGTATGTATCGGCACTGAACGGGGACGGTCTGGATGAATTGCGCCGGAGCATTGCCAAACTTTACACCAGGTCCAAAAAGAAAAAATGAACGATCCCAGGGTCACCGAAGCGGTGGAGCTGTTAAAATCCCGCGACCTTAAAAAACGGATCACCGCCCTGGACCTGGCCCAGCATCTGGAGGGGCGCGAGGCCCTGGCTTTGCTGCTTAAGGCTCTGCACGACCAGAGCTGGACCCTGCGGGACCATGCCATCCCCAAGATAATCGCCAAGGGCCCCCAGGCCATCGTGCCCATCCTGCGGCACCTGACCTCCGGGGTCTGGTACACCCGGGCGGCCCTGGCCCAGGTGCTGTATTCAACCGGGGATCACCGGGCGGCGGCCCCCTTGTTCCTGCTGCTTGACGACAGCAACAAAAGCGTGGCGGAGGAGGCCCAAAAGGCCTTAAAGGCCATAATACACCGGACCGATCCCGAAATACTATGGGAACAGGCTGAGGGCCTGCCGGGATCACAGCGGGAGCATTATCTGGGTTATTTGAAAAAAGAGCTTCATAACCAGCCCCAAGAACTATCCCGGATCCAGGATAAGGAACCTTTGTCCTCCGGCGGCACAGAGGATGATCCCCAGGCCGATGCCGGCGCCAGCCTGCAGCAATTGCGCAAAGCCGTAAAGGCCGCCCTCAAACAAAGCAGCGATGTTGAGTATGATGAATTCTGATGAATTACTTTGGTGGCTAAGGCTCAAAGGAGTTCCCAGGGTGGGGCCGATCAAATACCGGCTGCTGTTGAAGGAATTCGGCAGCCCCCAAAATGTATTTGAACAAAGTCTTGAAGCGT
>JAURWH010000132.1 GCA_030655055.1 bacterium | reverse complement strand
CTGGTCGTATTTCTGCGGCAGCCGTTCGATGAAGGTGTCGGCGTGGACCTGGCGGGCGATCTCCCTTACCTTTTCATCGGACAGGTCCTTGTTCAGCCGGATGTTGCCCTTGATGTCTCCGGAGAACAGGAACACGTCCTGCATCACCACCCCCAGCGAGGAGCGGAGGCGGGAAAGGCCCAGCTCCCGGATGTCGGTTCCGTCTAAAAGTATCTGGCCGCTGCTTACGTCGTACAGCCGGGAGATCAGGTTGATGATGGTGGTCTTGCCGCTGCCGGTGGAACCCACCAGGGCCACCTTTTCGCCGGGGGCCACGGTAAAAGTGATGTTCTTTAGCACCGGCTCTCCCGGCAGGTATTCAAAGCAGACGTCCTTGAATTCTATCCTGCCCCTGGCCCTCTCCGGTTCCGAAGCCGGGGGAATGTCCTTTATGGTCACCGGCTCGTCCAGCAGCTGGAAGATGCGCTCGGAGCTGGCCATGGCCGACTGTAGCACGGTGTAGCTTTCGGTAAGCTCCTGGATGGGCCGGAAGAACATCCTAAGGTAGGTGATGAAGGCCACCAGCGCTCCCAGCGAGATGTTCTGCCGTATCACCAGGCCGCCACCGTAATAGATGATAAGGCCCAGGCCGATCCCGGAGATCACCTCCACCAGGGGCCGGAAGAAAGACATCACCATCACCTCCTGCATGGAGGCCTGGAAATAATCCCGGTTGATCAGCTGGAAGCGGCGGATGCTTTCGGACTGGCGGCGGAAGATCTGGATCACCCGGACCCCGGAGATGTTCTCCTGCAGGGTGGCGTTGAGCCGGGCCAGCCGGACCCGGATCCGGCGGTAGATGTCGCGGGCCCTGATCCGGAAGAACACGGTCCACAGCGCGATGAAGGGGAGCAGGGCCAGCACCACCAGGGCCAGTTTTAAGCTGTAGAAGAAAAGCACCCCCAGGATGGCCAGGGTCAGCAGGATGTCGCGGAGCAAAGCCAGGAACACCGAGGTGAAGGCCTCGTTGACGGCGTCCACGTCGTTGGTGGCCCGGGTCACCAGGCGCCCCACCGGATTGCGGTCAAAATAACGCATGTCCAGCACCTGAAGCCGGGCGAATACTTTGCGCCTTAGATCGTGCATAAAGCGCTGGCCCACCAGCAGCACCATGAAGGTCTGGAAGAAGTTCAGGATGAAACCCAGCACGATCAGCCCCAGGAACTGCAGGCCGATCCGCTGGATCCCGGCAAAGTCCCGGGCCCGCAGCAGGGATATTTCGTCCGGGGACAGCTTTTTCAGGTCGGAATGCCTGATCAGCGCCACCTTGCCGTAACGGGAGAAAAGAAGGGGGTGGGCGTCCATGACGGCCAGGATCCCGGCCTGCCCCGAAGAATCCCCGAGCGCAAAATAATAGTACGGGGTGTCGTCGACCAGTCCCTGTTTCTGCCAGCCGGCCATCAGGTATTTGTCGTCGGATGAAAGCTTGGAGACATCCACCAGCACCGTGTCCCCAGACAGGCTCAAGGAGCCGGCCACCGGACGGCCCGGCACAGCCTTGCGCCCGGAAACGTTGATGTAGCTGTCTATGGCCCGCCGGGTGAATTCGGGCAGCACCAGCTCAAAGCCGGTGACGGCCAGCAGCACCACCAGCGAAACGGCCAGATGGGCCCGGTAGGGCCATAAAAAGGCCGACAGCCTTTTTATCAGCCGGGCGTCGTAGATGCTGCCCAGGGCGGCTTCTTCGTGAAATTCGTGTTGGTCGTGAGGGGACATTGACTTTGGGTTTAGTGATTAGATGATTGGGATCAGAGAATAATTAAGTGCTGGAAGATATCAGGAATGGCGGTACCTAATGACCTTGACCTCCTCCAGCGTCACCAGGCCCTCCGCCACCTGTTCATCAATGAACGGCATCAAGGTATCGATCTTTTCCTGGGTGTCCACGATCTCGATGATCACCGGAAGGTCCTCGGAAAGCTCCAGCAGCTTGGAGCTGTGGATCCGGCTGTCGGCTCCAAAGCCCAGGATCCCCCTAACCACGGTGGCCCCGGCCAGGTTAAGCTCCCGGGCCTTGAGCACGATCTGCTCGTAAAGGGGCCGGCCCTGGTGCTTGTCGCTTTCACCGATGAATATCCGCAGCAGCACCGCCTGTTCCGGCAGTTTCATATGAAGGCTCCTATCTTATGGCTTTTAAGAAAAAACGTGAGGCGTAAAGGCCGGCCGCCACCAGCAGCAGTCCCAGGATGGTGCTTAAAAGGATGTTGGTGACGAACAGTCTTATCTGGCCCTCGCGCAGCAGGTTCACCGATTCCAGGCTGTAGGTGGAGAAGGTGGTGTAGGCTCCGATGAACCCGATGGTGATGAAGCTCCTTAGGTCCGCCGGAATGACGGAGGTCTCGAACAGCTCAAAGAAGAACCCGATCAGAAAACAGCCGGTAAGGTTCACCGCCAGCGTGCCCCAGGGAAAGATCTGGCTGACGTTCAGATGGACCCATTTGGAAAGGCCGTAGCGGGCCAGGGCTCCCAGGCTTCCGCCCAGCGCGATGTATAAAATGTGCATGGGTTCTCAAACAATTAACAATGAACAGTGGACAATGACCGGTTTTGGGGCGTTACCTCTTCCGGGCGATCAGTTTGTTGGCTGCATGGTGGTGCTTTAGCCCGCCGGGGTGAGTGTCGTAAAAATCGTAAGACTTGAAATACTCGACCGCCCAGTCGGAATAAATGTTCTTGATCTCTTTTTCAGCGAATAAGCCTATGCAATGCTGCGCTAAATCCGCGGGAATGGGCAAAGCGTCGGTGAACACCACGATAACGTTAACGCCATTGATCCGGGTATGCGATTTCATGCCCCGGACAAACCCGGTCCAGGTGTCCCTTGTAACCAAGTGCAGAACGCCGTGGGAAATTATCAGATCGTAGTGATCCTTAAAATCATATTCGGCCAGATCCTGAACCCAGGCATTGATCTCAATCCCCTTCTGTTTGGCGAGCAGGGTCAGTTTCTCTATGCCGCTGGCGGAAATGTCAAAGGCATCCACGGAAAATCCTTTTTCCGCCAGGAACAGGGCATTTCTTCCGTCCCCGCACCCGGCATCAAGGATCCTTGATGCCTTGGGCAGCGAGTTTGAGATCTCATAGATCTCAAGGCTGGGGCTCCCAAAGGTCGAGGCCTCAGTGTTTTTATAGGATCTTTCCCAAAAAGGCTTGTCCATCTGTTTGCCTGTCTTATAAATAACGAATAACAATTAACCAATAACGAAACCGGTCAGGCCTTCTCCAGCTCTCTTTCCAGCTGCTGCAGCTGGTGCATCTCAAAATACTTGCCTTTGCGGTCCAACAGCTCCTGATGTTTTCCCTGCTCCACGATCCTGCCCTGGTCCATCACCAATATCAGGTCGGCGTCCATGATGGCGAAGATGCGGTGGGAGATGACGATGGAGGTGCGCTGTT
>JAURWH010000131.1 GCA_030655055.1 bacterium | reverse complement strand
CGGCCCGGGCGATGGGATCGATCCCGGTGAAGGGCTCATCCAGAAGCAAAAAAGCCGGATTGGTGACCAGGGCCCGGGTCACTTCCACCCTTCTTCTCTCCCCGCCGGAAATGGCGTAAGCCTTCTTCTTGGCCAGGTGCTCTATGTTGAGTTCGCTCAGCAGGGATTTCAACCGTTCCTGGCGCTGCTGTTTGTTCAGCGGCATCATTTCCAGGATGGCCATGATGTTGTCCTCAACCGAAAGCTTGCGGAAGACCGAGGCCTCCTGGGTCAGGTATCCCAGCCCCAGCCGGGCCCGCTGGTACATGGGCAGGCCGGTGATCTCGGTCTGGTCCAAAAGCACTTTGCCGGAGTCCGGCTTAAGCAGCCCGGTGATGATGTTGAAGGTGGTGGTCTTGCCGGCCCCGTTGGGCCCCAGCAGGCCGACCACCTCGCCCTGTTTCACCTCCAGGGAGATCCCGTTCACCGCCCGGTGCTTTTTGTAGCTTTTAAATATTCCCTCGGTTCTCAGGGTCTGACGTTCTTTTATCTGGTCCACAGTTTTCCATCCTTTAATTCCAGTGTGCGTTGCGCCCTTTGGGCTATTTCCTGGTTGTGGGTGACTATCACCAGCGCTATGCCGGTGGTCTGGTTGAGTTCCCATAAAAGCTGGACCACGTTCTGGCCGGTGGCCCGGTCCAGGTTGCCGGTGGGCTCGTCGGCCAGCAGCACCAGGGGACGGTTGACCACGGCCCGGGCAATGGCCACCCGCTGCTGCTCTCCCCCCGAAAGTTCGTTGGGCCGGTGCCCGGCCCTTTCCTCCAGGCCCAGGTCGTTAAGAATCTTCCGGCTGGCTGCTTCGGCCTGGCCCAGGGACTGGCCCCGCACCAGCAGAGGCATGGCCACATTCTCCCAGGCACAGAATTCCGGCAGCAAGTGGTGAAACTGGAAAACAAAGCCCATGCTGGCATTCCTCAGCGAGGCCAGTTCATGGTCCGAAAGCCTTGAGGTCTCCTGGCAGTTGATGTTCACCTGCCCGGTGGTAGGCCGGTCCAGGCAGCCCAGGATCTGCAGCAGGGTTGATTTGCCCTAGCCTGAGGCCCCGGTGATG
>JAURWH010000130.1 GCA_030655055.1 bacterium | reverse complement strand
TAAGATTGACGATGCCGTGGGGTTTCTGGGCAAAGGCGGAAACGGCAAGAAGAACCAGCACTGATGCCAGTAATATTTTCTTCATGGTTGGCTCCTTGTATATATTGTTGGTTTTGAGACAGATCTAAAGATCCTCAATATCTGCGTAAATCTGCGTCCCGATAAATATCTATGTTTCAACCTCTGGGATGAAACTGCCTGTGCACTTCCTTCAAATACTCCCGGTCCACATGGGTGTAGATCTGGGTGGTGGAGATATCGGCGTGGCCCAGCATCTCCTGCACCGAGCGCAGGTCGGCCCCTCCCTCCAGCAGGTGGGTGGCAAACGAGTGCCGCAGGATGTGGGGATGCACCCGCTTCTTGATCCCGGCCTTCTGGGCATAGGCCTTCAGCAGTTTCCAAAAGCCCATCCGGGACATGGGGCGCCCCCGGTTGTTAAGGAAAAGCACCTCGGTGCTGAACTTCTTCAACAAGGCCGGTCGCGAGCCCTGGCGGTATCTATCCGTCCAGTTGCGGGCCGAACGGCCCACCGGCACTATCCTTTCCTTGGAGCCCTTGCCGAAACAGCGGATGAAATCCTGATCGAAGAACAGGTCCGAGGTTTTCAGTGTCAACAGCTCCGTGACCCTTAAGCCGCAGGCGTACAAAAGCTCCAGCATGGCCTTATCACGCAGGCCCAGCAGGGACGCGGGGTCCGGCTGGGCCAGCAGTTTTTCCACTTCGCTCAGATCCAAAACTTCGGGAAGTTTTTTGTCCAGCCGCGGGGTCTCTATGTTCTCGGTGGGGTCTTTTTTTGTGATCCCCTCCGAAGCCAGGAACCGGTGGAAGCCCCGCAGGGCGGAGATATTACGGGAAAGCGAGACCGGGGAAAGCCCGTAGCCCATCAGCGAGGCCAGGAATTCGGAGACCAGTTTCCGCTCCACCGCCTGGAGGTCATCGATATGCTTGGTTTTCAAAAAAGCCAGGTAGCGCTTGAGGTCGCTGGCATAAGAGCCAAGGCTGTTCCCCGACAGCCCTCTTTCCACCGCCAGGTGGGTCAGATATTGCTGCAGCGCTTCGTCCATATGATCCTAAACCTGATTACCGGAATAAATAATGAACCCAGCCTGTCCGCCGAAGTGGAAACGTATGCAGAGAAGGCAGGAATAATTCATGGATTCATGGTTTCCTTATAAAATATTGTCCTGCTTTGTTCGGAATGATTCTCGCGCATCTGTAGACATCAACTGAAGGAGACATCCCCCTTGGGTTTTTCCAAAGGTCTGGGCGGGCTCAGCGGCGCTGGCCGGTGGGCCACCGGGGGCACGGGCGGCCGTAAACCGGTCTGGGGTTTTACCGGCAACGGCATCCTGCCCAGGGGATTCACCGCCACCTTGGGCGCCAGGCCCGGCCGGGCCTGCGGGCCGGAGAAGGGGGAAGCGGGCTTTAACGGGGCCGGATGTTCCTTGATAGGCAGCACCGCCTGATGCGGGGCGGAAAGCGGCGAGGCCGGCTTCAACAGGGCCGGGGCCGGTTTGGACAGGCCCAGCGGCCTGGCCGGTTCCGGCGGCCTTCCGGCAAACGGCGACAAAGGCCGGGCGGCCGGGGCCGGGCGCTCCGCCGCCAATGGCTGTTCCGGGATCGGAGCAATGGCGGGGGTGGCGGGTGCCGGGGAAGGCGTCGTCCCGGCCCCAAGCCCCTGGGGCCTTACCTTGGATTTCAGCTTGGTCAAAGCCGACATCTCGTCTTCGCGGCGGCGGGCCTTCTCCTGCTCCATCTCGGCCTGTTCCTGCTTCAAGGCCTCCATCCGGCTGCGGGCCTCATCGGCCTGGGCATTCAGTTCATCTATCTCGCCCTTCTTGCCTGCGATCTCCTGTTCAATGGCCGCGATCTTCTCTACCGCCTGCTCTGATTCCTCCAGGCGCTGCCTTACCTTTTCCTCATCCGCCCTCAGGGTCTCCAAAAGATTGTCCATCTGCTGGGCGTGTTTTTTGTTCTCCTCCAGCCTCAGGCTCCAGCCCTTCTCTTCCTCTTTAAGGACATCCAGCTGTTCCTGGGAATTGGCCAGCTCGGCCTTCAGGGCATCCACGCTGGACTTCAGGCCCTTCTGCTCGGCCAGCAGGTCCTGCTTCTGGTGCAGGTATTTCTCCAGCTCGGCCCGTTCCTTTCCGATGTCGGCCACTTCCTTTTTGGCGGCGGCCAGGCTTTCCTTAAGCTGGGATTCCTCGGCCCTTACCTTTTCCAGCCGGGTCTCGGACTTGTCCAGCTTGGCCTGGCTCTCCTCGGCCGACTGGGCGAACTCCTGTTTCTGCTGTTTTATCTTCTTGACCTCGGCCTGAAGCTCCTTACGCTCGGCCTTCAGCTGGTTGAGCTCCTGGTTGGCCTCTTCCAGCTGCTGGGTCTCGTTCTTCAGATTGGCGATGCCCTGCTCCAGCTCCTCTTTCTGCCGGGACAAGGCCGAGACCGCCTCTTCCATCTGGATCCGCTGAGGCTCAAGCTCCGCGATTTTTTGATTGTGCTCGCTCAGTCTGGCTTCCCACTGGCCGGCCTGGGACTCGGCTTCCTGTTTTTTGGAGACCAGCTCTTCCATCTGCTGCAGGACCTGTGTTTCCAGTTCCTGCTTCTGCAGGGTCAGCTCTTCCAGCTGCTGCTCGCCCTGGACCCGGTCATCGCCGGTCTTCTGCAGGTGCTGCTTTGCTTCTTCTATCTGACTACGGATGTCGGCCAGATAGCTTTCCAGCTCCCGCACCGCCGCCACCTCGTGCTGGCGCTGGGCGATCTCCTTTTCCAGCCCGGCCGCCTTGGCCGTATCAGCCTCCACTGTCTGGGCCAGCTCGGTATTGCGCTGTTCCAACTCGGCCTGCCTGGTTTCCGCCTTAAAGACATTGGTCTGGATCTCTTCCAGCGAGGCTGCTGACTGGGTCCTCTCCGCTTCCATCTGTTCCATTTCCCGGACCAGCCCCTCATGCTGCTGCTGCTTTTCGGCCAGTTCCTTTGTCCGGGAAGACAGTTCCTCTGCCAGGCTCTCCGCCTGCTGGCGGTGGTTGTGCTGTTCCTGGGCCAGGGCCTGAAGCTTGGATTCCGAATCGGCCAGGGCCCCGTTAAGGGCCTCCACCTTGGTGGAAAGCGAGGATTCCTGGGCCTGCAGTTCGGCGATCCTCTGCCGGATCTGGTCCTCTT
>JAURWH010000129.1 GCA_030655055.1 bacterium | reverse complement strand
CCCTCTATTCCATCGTCGCCGGGATACTCAACCTCTCCACCCAGCCGTTGTGGGGAAAAATAATTGACAAGCTGGGGAACCGCCCGGTGCTGATCTTCAACCTGGTCGGCATCTTCCTGCTGCCGCTGTTCTGGCTGTTCGCCACTCCTTCATTTTATCTGCCCATCTGGGTGGATGCCTTTCTGACCGGATTCTTCTGGCCGGGTTTCACCCTGGCCGGCTTCAACCTGCTGCTGCTGACCGCGCCCGAGCAGAACCGGACCTCCTACCTTTCCATCTATACCGTGGCCACCGGGTTCGCCGTATTCCTGGCATCTCTGGCCGGGGGCTGGCTGGCCAACGCCCTGCATGATTTCAAATTCGTGCTGCTGGGGCATACCCTGATCAACTTCCATCTGCTCTTTGCCTTTTCCTCGCTGGCCAGGATATTTACCCTGCCCCTGGCCTTGAAACTAAGGGAGGAAAGGTCCCACCCGGTGGGCACCCTGCTGAACCTGTTTGGAGACAAGATCAGCCAGAATTTTGCCGGAGGCTGGCAGGCCGGGATAGTGATGGTAAAAAGGATCACCCGGGGTTGATCCCGAAAAGAATAAAAAACCGCTCGGCAGACAGCTGAGCGGTTTTTTTAATTCCATCGCAGGGGCTATCTATTCCACCGGTTCCCAGATGGATTCCCCGGTCTTGTTGATATATCCGTAATCGCCGTCGTTCTTGATCATCCCCAGGCCGTTGGCAAATTTGAATACCTCGTCGAACTGGGTGTCGATGACGATCTTCCCGGTCTTATCGGCATAACCCCACACCTCACCGGCCTTGATCCCGGCCAGGTCATCGGAGAACGGCCGGACCTCCAGAAACTGCGGTTCTATCGCCTGCTGGCCGCCCTTGCTGATGAAGCCCCACTTGTCCTCGATCTTTACCCCGGCCATCTCCTGGCTGAAGTCCTGGGCGTCATCAAACGCAGGGTTGATTACCATTTTCCCGATCTTGTTGATATAGCCGTATTTGCCTCCGGTCTTCACCCGGGCCAGGCCGTCCACGAAAGGACCGCCGTCGTCGAACTGGGGTTTGATGACCATCTTGCCGGTTTTGTTGATATAGCCGCAGGAGAGCTTTTCCACCACATAACCAGCCTGCTTGATCTTGACCGGGGCCAGTCCGTCCGAATAATCACCGGCCCAGTCGAATTTCTGGATCCCGATGAACTTCCCGGTCTTGTCGATGAAACGGAACTTGTCCTGGATGTTCACCCGGGCCAGGCCCTGGCTGAAACGATAGACCCCGCCGATGTCTTCCGGCTTGACCTTTTTGAAACTAACCACTATCTTCCCGGCCTTGTTGATGTAGCAATAGCTTCCGGATCCGTCCTTGCCCACCACCCCCACCGCCGCCAGCCCCTCGCTGAAGGCGTCGGCATAGAGCAGCAGGGGATCTATCACATACTTGCCGGCGGGATCGATGAACCCGTACTTGTCGCCCAGCCGCACCGCCGCCAGCCCCTCGCTGAAGGCCCCGGCCGAATCAAACTGCAGGGCCACCGCCAGTTTTCCGGCATTGTCAATATATCCCCACTTGCCGGCCTGTTTGATCGGGAACAGCAGCACCGGTTTTTCTGGGACAACGGTCTTCAGCTTTTGGGAATGGGCCCAGCCCGGGACCAGTGCCATAAGAACGATCAGGATCAAAGGCCTCAGCATTTCAAGCCTCCTTGGGTTGTATCTTATTTTCATTTTTTATTTTTATCCTGCTGTTTTATCAAGGCCGCCAGCAAAGGCAGCATTATCTCGTGATGCCCGGTAAAACTGTATCCCCGGCCGCCGGACTGGGTCGGGCGGCTGACCACGTTGACATTGGGCCGGTAGTGCTGGATCATGTCAAAGTTGGCGGTGGTGAAATTTTTGACCTGGTGTCCCAGGTTGCGGGCCACGGTCAAAGATTTTAGAAATACTTCCGGCATGATAACAGTGGAGCCGATGTTGATCACCACCCCGCCCGGCAGTTTGGTGACCGACTGGGCCAGGATCCGGAAATCCCTGGCGCTGCAGTCTCCGGCGGCGGCCCCGTCGTAGCTGGGGTGCTGGTTGATGATGTCGGTGCCCACCGCCACATGGACCGTGGCTGGTATTCCGTTCCGGCTGCAGGCCGCCAGCAGGCTGAACTTCTGGTATTTGGCCCTGATCCCGGTCAGGTACTGCCCCAGGGCCTGGCCGTAGCCCATCCGGCAGAGGCTGGCGGCCTTGATGACGCCGTTGATGCCGTCGGCGGTCTCCCGGGCCATGCCGAAACTGCCGTCTTCCAGGCCTGCGGCCACGTCCTCTGAGGTCTTGCCCCAGCAGGCCATCTCATAATCATGGATGGCCCCGGCCCCGTTGGTGGCCAGGTGGGTGATGTAGCCCTGATCCATCAGATCTATCAGCACCGGGGAAAGACCGCATTTTATGGGGTGGGCCCCCATCATCACTATCACCGGCCGCCCCCGGCTCCGGGCTTTACGCACCGCCTGGGCCAGGGAAAGCAGGTCATTGACCTTCAGCGTCCTGGGCAGGGAATCAAAGAACTGCGCCAGCGAAGATCCCGGCTTTACGGTCTTGGCCAGCTGGCCCAGGTCCACCTTGCTCCGGCGGTCCCTGATGGAATAGCTTTTGACCCTGGAGATGTCAATTTCCTTGAAGTTTTTCATGTCTTTAAACCTTTATTTCTTTTCGCTGACCAGGTAGTCCGGGCCGTCTATCCCTTGGTTGTATTCCTTGAGCACCGCGTTGATGGAGCCCACCAGGATCTTGCTTTTCATCAGCACCGGGATCCGGCGGCTGTCGTTGGTCAGCCAGACCAAAAGCCGTCCCTTGTTCTGGAACAGCCCGGGGTAGCGCAGCACCGGCTCCACCACCAGGCATTCCACCTTGCCGAAGATGGTCTTTACTTTTTCCTTCCGGAGGAGCTTGACCTCCAGCGGGTAATTGTTCTTGTCGGTATGGTTGTCGATGTACAGCGACTTTCCCGATTCCAGGGAAAAGGTCCGGGCGTAGTAGAGCGAGGTTAAAATGTCCCGGGCCTGGGGCGTGGTGGCTATCACCTGTCCGTTGTTGTAGGTGACCTTGTTCTGCTCCTGGTCAAAATCCAGCGCCTCCTCGTGGCGGTAGCCGCCCTCCCTCATCTTCTTCTGGTAGCGCAGGGAATAGAGGCGTTCGTAGTCGGTGAAGGCCTCGAACCGGTCGTGCACCTGGTAGAATTTGGAGAAGAAAGGGTTGGACCAGGTCTCGTTGACGATGTGATAGGCGCTGCGCTGGCCCACATAGGTCAGCTCGCTGTCAACCCTCAGGTAGGAATACCCCGCGGTGATGCCGGCATATTCTATGGTATAGGTCATCTTTTCGCCCCGGTTGAACTTCCGGAAAGGTTCGGCGGCGGCCTGTGAGGCCCCGGCCAGACCTGCGGCCAGCCCGGCGATAAGACAGAGAATGATTAGTTTGGCATTTTTCATTGGTGTTGTGAACCGTTGTTAACTGTTGCCGGTTTTGTTGGTCTCGGTTACTTTGGCCAGGACCTCTTCCACCGTGATCTTTTCCATGCAATCGTATTCCGGGCATTTTTGACCGGGACATTTTTGGCAACTACCTGCCGGGGGCCGGATGACCGCGTGCCCCGCCCCGTAGGGACCCCAGCGTTTTATCTCGCAGGTGGGGCAATACAGGCCTATGACCTTGGTGTTAACCGCCACTGCCACATGCAGGGGCCCGGTGTTGTTGGTGACCAGCACTTTGGCCAGTGAGATCAGGGCCGCCAGGTCTTTCAGCGGCAGGTTTTCCGCCCAGCCGACCTCGGCCGTCAAATGTTTCATTAACGATGTTTTAAGGCCAAGTTCCTGGGGCCCCAGGCTGATGACGACCCTGCCGCCTGCGCTTTGGATCCTGTCCGCCAGCTTGGCGAACGATGCCAGGGGCCAGGGCTTGGATGACCCGCTGCAGCCGGGATGGATCAGGATGAAACCCTTTCCGTATTCCTTGGCCAGTTTTTCTTTCAGCTCATCCGGCACCGTCAGAACCGGCGGCAGATAATGCTCTCCGGCCGCTGGCTGGAATCCCAGGCCCTGATGGACCAGATCCAGGTTGTATTCCAGTTCATGTTTTAAGTTTTGCTTCCGGTGCTGTTTTACCCGGCGGTTGAAAAGCAGGCTGTACCCCCGGTAGGCCGTGCCCGCTCTGACCGGGATCCCGGCCAGCCAAAGGGCCGCCGCCAGACGAAGAGTGGGGTGCAGAAGTACTGCAGCGTCAAATCTGTAAGCCCGCAACATTCCCGCCAATTCAAAAAAGCTTTTTCCGGTATCTGTCAAAGCTTCATCAATATCCTGAGCCAACGGGATCAGGGCCGCCGTGTTCTTTGAGACCAGGTAAGTTACCTTGGCTTCCGGGTACCGGCGTTTTAGAACGGTTGCCGCCGGCAGGGCCAGCACCAGGTCCCCCAGCCTGTCGTTTCGGACCACCAGTATGTTCTTAAACCCTTTCGATCCCACAAAGCCCCTTATGATGATTTTTTGCTCTTTGGCCCCTTGGACAGTTTTTCCAAGCCGTGCCTGACCGCCAGCGTTATCGCTTCCAGGTCCAGCTGTTTAATGCAGGAAAGGTGGTCGCAGGACTTCTTCCAGCAGGGGCTGCAGGCGAGTTTGGAGAATATCTTCTCGCCCCGTCCGTAGAGCTCGATCTCGGTGCCGCAGGAAAGCCCGAACCAGGCCACCACCCATTTTTTGAGGGCCACCGCCATGTGCAGGGCCGAGGTGTCCCCGGTGATTATCAGGTCGCAGGCCTCGATGTAGACCATGCCCCGGCGGATGCCCTCATCCGTGGGGCTGTCGATGACGAAGGCCCCGGCCTTTTTCCTGATCTCGGCGTTGCGCCCGGCCTCGGCCTTGCCGCCCAGCAGCATTATTTTGGACTGGGGCCATTTTTTATGGAATTGTTCTATCAGCCGGACATGCTGTTCAATGGTCATCTTTTTGTTGGGAAAAAGATCGGAGCATCCGGTGTTGAAACCGATCACCAGGCTGGTCCCCTTGATCCCGTTCTTCAGCCGGTAGTCTTTGGCCGCCTGTTTTTCCCCGTCCGTCAGGCAAAGAACGTAGTCCTCGTTTTTGTAATTCAGTTTCATGGCCTTAGCCAGGAACTTTATCCCGGTGACCTATTTCTCTTGAACTTCAGCTCGTCGTCTATCCCCAGCCGGTAGCCGTATTCGGCTTCGGGGTTGAAATAGGTGATGGCCCCGTTCTCATCCATGGCGAAACCCAGTTTTTCCTT
>JAURWH010000128.1 GCA_030655055.1 bacterium | reverse complement strand
CACTTTACCACGCTTGCGCGCCGTAACGCTACAGCGTGCAGGCACGGAAACACCGAATTATTGAAAAGATGAAATAGGTTTCTATGATATTTGTTCTGTGCTTCCAAAATTTCCGTGTTTCTGTGGTTGGTTCCTCCATGGTCAAGCTTTGTACATCTTCAGCACTTGCTGTAGCCGGGTCTCGACCTGCCGGGCCATTTCTTCCGGCTTATCCACCCGCACCTGGTCGCAATGGGCCGCGGCCCAGCGGATGAAAGGATCTGAGTTGCTGACCGTTATGCTGACTCTGCCCGTTCCCTTGTTCCAAACGGCCTGCGGTCCTAGTTCCTTTTTGACCAGCCAGACGCTTTCAGGGTTCACTTTCAATGTTACCGGCACAACCAGGCCCCCGCCCAGTTCCCAGGCCTTGCGGCCCAGGTATTTTGTTTTATCGAAATCTTTGGGAACATTGAACCGGGGCTGGCCGTTAAGCAGTTTCAGTTCCTGGATGCGGGAGACCTTGAAGGTGCGGACCTCTTTTCTCTTGTGGCAGTATGCTATCAGGTACCACACCCCGGCATTGTAGATCAGAAGATAGGGGTCGGCCTGGCGCTGGTCTTTGGCATCGCGCTGGATGCTGTGATAGCTGAACCGGATGGAGACCCCTTCCTTTACCGCCTGCTGGATGCGTCCCAGCACTTTGGCTTCGGCGGCGGCCTCGGGCCGGGCGTTGGCGCTAAGCCCTATCTCGGATCGCCGTTCATTTCCCCCGGGTTTCTGGCAGCCTATCTTTTGGGCCAGGCTGGCCAAAGCCTTGGCCTGGTCCTTGGCGGCCGGGGACTGCGGCCCGGCGCAGACCAGGGAGATCACCGCCCACTCTTCTGAAGTAAGGTCCAGCCGGGGCAGGTAGTACTCTTCGTGGTCTATCAGGTACCCCAATTCTTGCGCCTCGTACTTGGCGGCCTGGGCGGGATTGTCAACTTCTTCTCCGGTCTCGATGGAATAGACCTTAAGCGGCACCCCCAGGCTGCGCAGCTCCCTTTTATCCCGTTCAAAGGTCCGGTCAAAGCTGGGGCCGGAAAGCCTTTGATAGTGGGGCAACAGTTGCCTGATCTCCGGCTTGGGAACCGGGCGGCGGTGTTTTAAAAGCAGGGACACCAGTTCCAGAAGTCTTTCTGTCTTTTGCTGGGCCATTGTTTGCCGAAATATTTAGTTCAAGTTTTTAAGTGAAACATAATGATAAGCCTTTGACCGGTTAAAAGTCAATAAAAAAGGCCGGATCAATTTATTTTGATCCGGCCGGGGTAAGTAGCAAGATATTTAGGACGTAGATAAACGCAGATTCTATAAATTCAATAAAATTATCAGTGCAATCAATTCCAATCTGCGGAAATCTGCGTTCGGTTTATTCCCTGGAAGTTTCTGGAGTCTGCTATGCCGCCCTCAGTTCTGTCAGCAGATCGCTGAGGTCTATCTGCTCGGGATGTGATGGGCCTGCAGGCCCTCCGGTAAACTCGGAGTATAGTTGATAGAACTTTTCCTTGCTGCCCGACAGAACCCCCTGACAATGGCCGCAAACACCCCACCAGCCGTTCCGGCCGCTTAAGGCGCCCCCTCCTGCCCCCAGGATGTAAACGGTCTCGCCACAGGCCGGGCAGGTCTCGGTCCATTTCTCCTGGTTCCAGAGATCCAGCAGGCGGCCCAGGGCTATGGCCCTGGTCTTTAAATGAGGCAGGCCGATGTAGGCGGTGTTCAGGCAGCAGCCGGAAAGCCTGGGATCCTGGGTTATCTGCCGGCTGTTATCCACCAGCAGGCCGATGTTCCGGGCCAGGAGCCGGGCCTCCTCCCAGGCGTGGTTCCGGGGAGAAGTTTCCAGTCCGTTACTATTCTCTGTTCCGTTCATTTCACTCCTTGCATTTCTGTATGTTTGATACTGGTTTATTTGTTTATATGTCATAACCGCCCTAAGAGCGCGGGGGTTAAATTACTGGTTTGATCCCGTTTCCGGGGTTTCTTTCTGGTCCTTCTTTTTGCCGGTGACCCTGGCGATCAGGCCGCCCAGCATCCGGGAGATCTCGCCCAGAAGCTTGAGACGCTGTTCGGCCGCCTCCGGTGTCATATAACCCATCCGGGATATCTTGTGGTACCAGTCCTGGGTGGCAAAGGCAAAGCCCTTGGCCGCGGTCAGGCGGTAACCGAACTCCTTCTGTCCTCCCCGGCCGTAGCCCTCGGCGATGCTGGCTCCGATGGAGCCGGCGCACTTGACCACCTGGCCGGCCATCAGGAATGAGGCCTTGCCCTGGGGGAACCTTTCGGTGTCCTGGGCGGCCAGTTCAAATAGTTCCACCGCTTTTTGCCAGACGATCAGGTCGGTAAAGCTGGCGGTTTTGGTGTTGGTTTGTTCCATGTTCACATTCTCCTTTTGTAAATACACATTACTTTTGGTTGTTTGGTTTTTTTGCCCGCGCTCTTTGGGGCTGGTTTTTAATTATTTTGATTTTACATTTGAGGGGTGACAGTTTTGGGCTGGGCTCCGGTTCTTGGCCTGGACAGCGCAGGTCCCCACGGCCAGTATCAGGAACATAACGGCGGCGGTTCTTCTGAACATTTTAGATACCTCCTCTTGATTTGTAAATACTGGTGATCGTTGATTGACTGTATTTTAGTTCTTAGGGGTGACAAAATTCCCGGGCAACAAAAAACCCGGCCGTAAGCGGCCGGGTCAGGGCAGTAAACTGGGTCTTTACCAAGGATAGACAGGATTAAAATGATTTCTTTTACCACGGAAACACGGAATTTATGAAATTAATATTTCCGGATTTCCAATGTCCCGTGGTTCGGTGGTAAGCATGATAATGGTCTTTCTCGAAAATAAAAATGGCCCGCCATGAAGCAGACCACTTATAATTTTTGTATGGCTTGCCAGACGAAGTCCGCTGATTGTTTAGACAGTCTGGCCCGCCAGACTACCTGTTGGTTCTCATCCTTCGCAAATAACTGGCTTGCCGTGAGCCCGGCCTCTTGCCTTACAAAAGAATGGTGGAGCTGACCCGCCACAGGCGGACTACTGCCCGGCAGGATGGTGCAGTAATGTCGGATTCTCCGCCAAAGGCGGATCCGCCGTTGCTTGGCCACAAAGCATTCCTGCCCTCCTACGGCGGACTATTGTCAGGTACTGGGACAAATATGGTGCCGGCGGAGAACCTTCACCATCATTGGCAGTCGGTTCTCATCCTTCGCAAATAAAACTGGCTTGCCGTGAGCCAGGCCTCTTGCCTTACAAACGAATGGTGGAGCTGATCGGATTCGAACCGACTACTTCCTGCTTGCAAAGCAGGCGCTCTACCAATTGAGCTACAGCCCC
>JAURWH010000127.1 GCA_030655055.1 bacterium | reverse complement strand
ATCAGTTAACCCCTGACATAATCATTAGTCTACCACAATTTTGTTGTTTTCAATTGAAAATGAACAGGCTTTAGGCTATAATAACAGTTCATGCCCGGCGGAATTCCCTTCGCAAAACCAAAAATCATAATATATCTTTAGGGAGCAACCATGGAGAACAAAACCCCGTTCTATGAACATCACGTCAAGGCCGGGGGCAAGATGGTGCCCTTTGCCGGGTTCCTGATGCCGGTGCAGTACCAGGGGATCATCGAGGAGCACCGCCACGTCCGCTCGGCCGCCGGGCTGTTCGACGTCTCCCATATGGGCGAGATCGAGGTCAGGGGGCCGGAGGCATTGAAGTTCGTTTCCTACTGCACGGTCAACGACCCGGCGGCCCTGGCGGTCAACCAGGTCCAGTACTCGGCCATGTGCTACAAGGACGGCGGGATCGTGGACGACCTGCTGGTCTACCGCTACCCCGAGCATTATTTCCTGGTGGTCAACGCCTCCAACCTGGCCAAGGATTTCGCCTGGCTTCAGGAGCAGGCCCAGGGCTTCGATGTCAAACTTACCAACACCAGCGACCACGTTGCCCAGCTGGCCCTGCAGGGGCCCAAGTCCGAGCCGCTGCTGCAGAAGATCTGCGACCTGAAGCTCTCCGACATGAAGTTCTACTGGTTTGGCACCGGGAAGGTGGACGGGGTCGAGATGCTGGTCTCCCGCACCGGCTACACCGGCGAGGACGGATTTGAGCTGTACTTCGACATCAAGCACGCCGACCAGATCTGGAACGCCCTGTTCCAGGCCGGGAAGGAATTCGACCTGCGGCCCATCGGCCTGGGAGCCCGCGATTCCCTGCGGCTGGAGATGAAATACTGCCTCTACTGCAACGACATCGATCAGACCACCTCGCCGCTGGAGGCGGGACTGGGCTGGATCACCAAGCTCAAAAAGGCCGGAGAGTTCAACGCCAAGGATGTTCTGCTCAACCAGAAGGCCGAAGGCGTAAAGCGGAAACTGATCGGGTTCGAACTGGAGGGCAACGCCTTCCCCCGCCAGCATTACAAGATGTTCAAGGACGGCGCCCAGATCGGCGAAGTTGCCAGCGGCGTCTTCTCGCCCTCCGTGGCCAAGGGCATCGGCACCGGGTATATCAAGGCCGAGTTCTCGGCGGTGGGCACGCCCTTCCAGGTGGAGATCCGGGGCAAGATGGTTCCGGCCAAGGTGGCCGAGACCCCGTTCTGGAAGAATAGCTCGATCAAGAAATAATAGACCACCTTATTTCCCCGGGGATTTTTATCCGCAGATGTTGTAGTGAGTGGTAACCGAACTATTAACGCAGATTATTATTGATAGTGCTATTCCCAATAATATAGAATTAAAAGATAAATCTGTGTAAATCTGTAAAATCTGCGGATAGGAATAAAAGAAAAAACAAAATATAAAATATATAAAACATTTGGAGGAACCAATGAACATTCCCAAGGACCTGAAATATTCCGCCAGCCACGAGTGGGCCCGGATCGAAGGCGACATCGCCACCATCGGCGTCACCGACTTTGCCCAGGGCGAGCTGGGGGACATCGTTTTCGTAGAACTGCCGGCCATTGGCGCCAAGGTATCCCAGAACAAGCCGCTGGGCACGGTGGAAGCGGTCAAGGCGGTCTCCGACCTCAACGCTCCCCTGTCCGGCGAGGTCACCGAGGTCAACGGATCCCTGGAAGGGACCCCGGATGTGGTCAACAAGGACGCCTACGGCGCCGGCTGGATGGTCAAGATCAGGATCTCCAATGCCGCCGAGGCCGCCAACCTGATGGACGCCGCCGGTTACGACAAGATGGAGAAGCACGGACACTGACCGAAATTGCAAATTTGCAATTTTAAATTTGAAATATTAAATTTGAATTAATCAGATCATGCCATACATACCGAATACCGACAAAAACCGCGAGGCCATGCTCAAGCGGATCGGGGTCAAGAATTTTGACGAGCTGATAGCCGACATACCGGCCGAGATCAGGCTCAAGGCCGAACTGAAACTTCCCAAAGCCCTGTCCGAGATGGAAGCGGTCAAAGAAGTGAAGGCCCTGGCCGGGCAGAACCATCCGGCCTCATCCCTAATATCGTTCCTGGGCGGCGGGGCCTATGACCACTACATCCCGGCGGCCATAGACCACATCCTGCTGCGCTCGGAGTTCTACACCGCCTACACCCCCTACCAGGCCGAGGTCAGCCAGGGCACCCTCCA
>JAURWH010000126.1 GCA_030655055.1 bacterium | reverse complement strand
CCGCCGGCGGTGATGGTGGCGGCCAGGCCCTTGCCCTTGGCATCGGTGACCTTACCCGAGATGCTGGCGGTGGGGGCTACCTTGGGTCCGGAGGTCTTCACCGGGGCATAGGCCAGTCCGAAGTGGCCGATCCAATCGGGGTTGCCGGCGCCGCCCTTGCTGGCGATTCCGTCGGCGGTGTCGATCAGGTTATAGGAGAATCCAGCGGTCAGGCTCATCCCGAAGGGGAAGCAAACCTGGACGCCAGGAGTCACAAAAGCGTTGTAGTTCATGAAGCTGCGGGCCTTGGCACCGGTGCCGTATTTGTTGGTGTCCATCTCCAGGCTGGTGGTGAACTCCACGAAGGGTTTGAACATTTCGCCGGCCTTGTAGCTGAAGGCGATTCCCATCGGAATGGTCATGTTCGGATATACGCTGGTGGTATCATTATATTTGTCCAGATCATAATCCAAACCAACGTTCAGGTTCAGGTCGGAAGCGCCGAAGTTGAATCCGGCCAGTAACAAACCGTGCACGGCTCCGGTATGTTTATAGGGGGCAACCGGCTTTAAAGTGGTGTCGCCGACAGCTCCGATGGTCGGAATGTCGTAACCCAGATAGAGGCCCAAGCCGATCATGTCGCTGGCTTTCATGGAATACTTAAAGCCAACCCGGGTGTCCAATAAGCCGTTGGTGCTGGTGGTGTCCACCTTATGCATCTGATAAGTGGTGGCAAATGATAATTCAAACATGTCATTGATGGAGAAATAGCCAGCGGGCATAACGCCAATATAGGTTAGCTTGTAGGGAAATACATCGGTTGAGTCATGCATAATGATTGCCCCGTTTACACCAATTCCGTAGTTCATCGGACCGGCGTTGCCGGGAGCAACTGTCCAGATCAGGCCCTTGGAACCGTTCATCGAGGGCTGGGCCACGGCCATTCCGGCCATCAGGGCTAACACTGCGAACATTGCGAAGATTCGCTTCATTTGGGTTTTCCTCCTGTTTAGTTAATTTGTGTGTTATTCTTAAGGTTACTTCAAGGCGTTATTTTTACCGCCTTTTTGTTTTGGTTTTGACTTCAAATAATAAAATCCCATTGCGAATATTTTAGGGTTATCACCTCCTGCGTTCGCATTTGATTTTTGTATTTAAAATATGGCTATGTTAAAGGAATGTAAAGGTTTTATTAAATTCCCAATAATATTACCAACTTATGCCCCGCTTTGTCAAGGGTTTTTTAAAGAAAATATCATTTTTATATATTCCCTTTGGCACGAATCAACGACACACTGCGAAGGCAGCCCCTTAAAAGCCAATCCTCCGCTTGCGGCGGAGAAAATGGGCCTGCCATGAGCGTTGCCCTGAGCTTGGCGAAGTGTATGGCTGCCTGCCCGACTAATAAAATGGCGTTCCCAACGGGATTCGAACCCGTGCTGCCACCGTGAAAGGGTGGTGACCTGACCGCTAGTCGATGGGAACACACTTAAGATTACAGGGAATAGATCTTTGGGGTTTGTGACGATGGCATGGCCAGCGTCAGGCACATCTCAGATCTTCAAATGGCTCTGGATATACAGCCGCCGGAACTGTTCGTTGTCCACGATGGCCCGGTTGATCAGGAAGTAGGTCTCCAGGTTCTCGTTGGTGGACTGGATCCGGTCGCACAGGATCTCGGTGATGGCCAAAAGGATCCGGGCTGAAAGCTGGGGTTCCTTCACCAACAGCCGCTGGAACTCCTCCTTGGTCAGGACGTAGATCTCGGAATCCACCATGGCGGTGGCGGTGGCGGTGCGGGGCTTGTCGGTGATCAGGGCCATCTCGCCGAAGAACGAGCTTTCCTGGAGCTCGGCCAGGACCAGCTTGGACTCGTTGCGGGAGATGGAGATCTCCACCTCGCCCTTGGTGATCAGGTACATCTCGTTGCCCTGGCTGCCTTCGTTGAAGATCTTTTCTCCCTTGGGCACCGCCCTTTTTACCAGCCGGTCGTGCAGGGCCTCCAGCTCGGTGGACGACAGGTACTTGAAAAGAAATACCTTCTTCAAAACATCGGTCGGAGCCATAATAGATGACCTCCCATTATATGGTGATGTTTCCTGGTGAGCCAGATGAGATTCGAACTCATGACTCCCGCCTTAAAAGGGCGGTGCTCTACCGACTGAGCTACTGGCTCATTTTGTGCGACTTATCGCAAACTGTTAATTTTACTATAAAAACATCGTTCCGGTCAAGCAAAAAAGCGGCCGGTTTGATTTACCATCCGCAGATTAACGCAGATTCTGCAGATTTTTTCAGTATGATTTTAATGGGCCTGTATATATCTGCGAAAATCTGTGAAATCTTCCGCCACCGCAGGGCAATACATATAGACGGATCCGCCTTTGGCGCGAGCGGATAAAGTTACCCGGAAGATCAGAATGACATTTAGAACTTGCCCCGGAGGATGGTGGCCTGGCGCTCCGAGCCCACCGAGATGATGCTGGCCCTGGCCCCGGCCAGTTTTTCGATGGTGCTGATGTACCTTTTGGCATTGGCCGGCAGCTGGCTGTAACTGCGAAGTCCGGCGGTGGGCTTGTCCCAGCCGGGCAGGGTCAGATACTGGGGCCGGCACCCGGCCAGTTCTTGGGTGCTTTGGGGGTAGCCTTCTATCTTTTTGCCTTTATGGCTGTAGCCCACGGCGATCTTGACCTCCTTGAAGCCGTCCAGGATGTCCAGCTTGGTCAGGGCCAGCTCGCCGGCCCCGTTAAGCTGCACCGCCCGCTTAAGCATTACCGCGTCCAGCCAGCCGCAGCGCCGGGGGCGGCCGGTGGTCCGGCCCACCTCGTCGCCGGCCTTGGCCCGCAAAAAGTCGGACATTTTGGCATCGAACTCGGTGGGGAACGGTCCGTTGCCCACCCTGGTTGTATAGGCCTTGGCCACTAAGATCACCCGGCCCACCGCGTTGGGCCCTATCCCCAGGCCGGTGCAGGCCCCGCCGGCGATGGTGGAGGACGAGGTGACGAAGGGATAGGTGCCGAAGTCCACGTCCAGGAAGGTCCCCTGGGCCCCCTCGAACAGCACCTTTTGGCCCCGGGCCATCTCCCGGTTCAACAGGCCGGAGACATCGGTGATATAGGGCCTTAATAGCTTGGCGTAAGACCGGTACTGGGCCAGGGTCCCGGCATAGTCGGCCTTTTTATGGCCGTAAAATTCTTTCAGGATGAAGTTCTTCTCGTCCAGGTTGTGCTTTAAGGTCTGGGCGAAAAGTTCCGGGTTAAGCAGATCTATCATCTTCAGGCCGCTGCGGTAGGCCTTGTCGGCGTAGGTGGGCCCTATGCCCCGGTGGGTGGTGCCGATGGCCCCCTCGGCCTTGGATTCCCGGGCGCTGTCCAGCAGCTTGTGGTAGGGCATGGTCAGGTGGGCCCCGCCGCTGATCAGCAGCCGCCCCTTGACGCTGATCCCCAGTTTTTTCAGGTACTCCATTTCCTCCAGCAGGCTCTTGGGGTCTATCACCACCCCGCTGCCGATCAGGCACAGCTTGCCGGGATGGACGATGCCGGAGGGGATCAGGTGCAGCACGAATTCCTTTTTGTTGACCTTGACGGTGTGCCCGGCGTTGGCCCCGCCCTGGTAGCGGGCCACTATGTTGACCCTCTCGGCCAGCAGGTCGACAATTTTGCCCTTGCCCTCATCGCCCCACTGGGCCCCCACGATGCAGATGTTCTGTTTCACTTCTCGCTCTGTTATTTCAGGTTTAACGTTTGCTGTTTATCTATGCCCGCACAATTCCCAAGGATCGGATCCCCGTCATTCGCTTAGTTTGTCCAATGCTTTTTGCAGGATCATGAATTCCTCCAGATACAATGGCAGTTTTTGGTAGACTTGTAATGCTTGTCCGGCCTGGTATGTGTGGGACATCAGGTTCCTCGCCTCCAGCATGGAAAGCCAGGCCTTTTCGTCCGTGATCCATCCCAGGGCAAAAGCCTGCTTCAAACAGGCTTTGGGCGAAAGACAATCCGGCAACCCTTCCCCGGCGGCGGCTTCCTTGATTGACTTCCAGGCCAGCTCGAAGCAAAACTCATAATATTTCAGGCATCCGGCCTGCAGCAATTCATCCTCCGCTTTTCGGGACAGGGCCTTCTGCAGCTGGGACACCGCTTTTTTGTAATCTTCGAAAACCAATTTGAATTTATTCACAGCAATACCTCCGTTTTGCTGGTGGCCATTTCCATAAAAGCCGGCGTCACCCGGCTGAGGTCGACCAGTTCAATTTTATAAAGGGTCGGCAGGCTTTCCAGGGCGTCCTCAATGTCGCTGAATATTTCTGAGGCCAGGGGCTTTTCGCCTTTTATCCCGATGTCAAAATCGGAAGCGGGGCGGGCCTCTCCGCTTACCCGGGAGCCGAACAGAATGACCTGATGGTCCTGCAGGCTTCCGGAAAATCCGGCCAGGGCCTGTTTGATCATTGCTTTTATTTCTTCTTCCCGCGCCATGCAATATCCAGTTATTATATCTGTTTCCAGTTTAACGTTTGCCGTTTACCGGTGACCGCACAAACCCCTAAGACCAGTTCCCTGTTCCCAGGTCAGGCCGCGTCCTGCTCCTTGCGGACATACTCCGGCTCCTGGTGGTTGACTATGACCTCGCGCCCGATGGTGCACTTGGTGATGTCCTTGCTGGACGGCAGGTGGTACATGATGTCCAGCATGGCCTCCTCCAGCACCGCCCGCAAACCCCGGGCCCCGGTGCCCCGCTTCAGGGCGTCCTCGGAGATGGCCTCCAGCGCCTGGGGCTGAAATTCCAGCTCCACCCCCTCCATCCCGAAGTAGGTCTGGTACTGCTTCACCAAAGCGTTCTTGGGCCGGGTCAGGATCTCCATCATGGCGGATTTGTCCAGCGGGTCCAGGGAGCAGATCACCGGCAGCCGCCCGATCAGCTCGGGGATCAGGCCGTATTTCAGCAGGTCGTCGGGCTGGACCTTGGCCAAAAGCTCGTTGGGCTGAAGCTGGCTCTTCTCCCGGATGTCGGCCCCGAATCCCAGGGTCTTGGTGCCGATCCGGGCGTTGATGATCTTATCCAGGCCGTCGAAGGTGCCGCCGCAGATGAACAGGATGTTCTTGGTGTTGACCGGCAGCAGCGGCTGTTCCGGGTGCTTGCGTCCGCCCTGGGGCGGCACGTGGGCCATGGTGCCCTCCAGGATCTTCAGCAGGGCCTGCTGCACCCCCTCGCCGGAGACGTCCCGGGTTATGGACGGCCCCTCGGACTTGCGGGCCACCTTGTCCATCTCGTCGATGTATATGATGCCGATCTCGGTCCGCTTCAGGTCGTAGTTGGCCGACTGCAGCAGCCGGACCAGGATGTTCTCCACGTCCTCGCCCACGTAGCCGGCCTCGGTCAGGGTGGTGGCGTCGGCGATGGCGAAGGGCACCTTCAGCATCCGGGCCAGGGTCTGGGCCAGCAGGGTCTTTCCGGTGCCGGTGGGGCCGATCACCAGGATGTTGCTCTTGTCCAGCTCCACCTCGGAATCTCCGCCGTAGGAAAGGATCCGCTTGTAGTGGTTGTAGACCGCCACCGCCAGGGCCTTCTTGGCCCGGTCCTGGCCGATCACGTATTCGTCCAGCGCCGCCTTGATCTCCAGCGGCTTGGGCAGGTCCTCCTTGGCAGGAAATCCGCTGTATTTCTTGTCCTGGGTGATGACCTCGGAGCACTTGGTCACGCATTCGCTGCAGATGGCCGCCTCGCCGCTGTCTATCAGCTGGGAGACCTCGCTGGAGGGGCGCCCGCAGAACGAGCATTTGTTGTGCTTGGGGTAGAAATTGTCTTTGGGCATGCGGCACCTTAAATATAGTGAGAATGATATTTTACTTTAACACAAGATAAAAGCCAATGCAAGAGGAAAATACAAAAGATAAAAAATCAAATACCAAAAATATTTTAGATCTTATTTTTGGTTTTTTATTTTGGTCACCTCCCGCATTCCCCGCCGTCCCCCCGCAGGATCTCTATGCCGTGGACCAGCGCCGGAAGCACCGCCTCCAGCGACTCCCGCGCCCCCTTCTCGCTGCCCGGCAGGTTGATGATCAAGGTTTTTTTACGGATCCCGGCCACCGCCCGGGACAGCATGGCCTTGGGGGTTATCTGCATGCTTTTGGCCCGGATGGCCTCGGGGATGCCGGGAACCAGGCGGTCAATGACCTCCAGGGTGGCCTCGGGGGTCACGTCCCGGGGCGAAAAGCCGGTGCCGCCGGTGGTCAGCACCAGGTCGCAGCCAAGGGTGTCCGCAAAGTACTTGAGCTTATCGGCGATGAGCGAGCGCTCGTCCGGCACGATCTCGTAGGCGGCCACTTCCGCGCCCAGCGGCTCCATCATTGCTTTGAGGGCCGGGCCGGAGGTGTCGGTGCGCTGGCCTTTGGAGCCCTTGTCAGAGACGGTAAGGATGGCTATTTTAAATTTTAAATTTTGCATTTTACATTGCCAAATCTATTTGGTCCCCGGTTTTGATCTCCCCGCCTTTTATGACCTTCGCAAACACGCCCTCCCTCGGCATCACGCAGTCGCCCACCTGCTTTTTTATGGCGCAGTCGTTGTGGCACTCCTTGCCGATCTGGGTGATCTCCAAAATGATCTCGGACCCAACCAACAACCTTTGCCCGATTTTCAATTTACTTAATTGTATATTCTCTATAGTCAGGTTCTCGGCAAAATCCCCTGGGTGCAACTCCACCCCCTTGCCCCGCATCTGGTCCACGCTCTCTGTGGCCAAAAGGCTGACCTGGCGGTGCCAGTCCCCGGCATGGGCGTCGCCCACGATGCCGTGGTTCTCTTTCAGGACTGCGGAAGGAGCGCTGGTCTTCTTTTCGCCCTTGCGCCGGCTGATGTTTATGGAAACTATTTTACCCATATTACTTTGCACAATCCTCCCCTCTAAAAAGAGGGGACTATGGTTCAGAGAATCCAGCGCCCCGACTTCCCCCCGCTCTTTTCCACCAACCTGATCTCCGTTATCACCATCCCCTTTTCCACCGCCTTGGCCATGTCGTAGATGGTCAGGCAGGCCGCGGCCACCGCGCTCAGGGCCTCCATCTCGGCCCCGGTGCGGTCGGCGCAGCGCACCGTGCTGGTGACCTCGACCAACGAGCTTTTCTTGTTAATCCGGCAATCCACTTCGATATGCGTCAGCGCAATGGGATGGCATAAGGGAATGAACTCAAAGGCCCGCTTGGCCGCCTGGATTCCGGCGATCCTGGCCACTCCCAGCACATCGCCCTTGGCCAGCTGGTTATCAGCGATCAGCTGCAAAGTGGCCGGTTTCATTTTGACCTGCCCGCAGGCCCGAGCCAGTCGTTCTGTCTTTGGTTTGTCTGTGACGTCGACCATTTTGGCTTGGCCGTTGGCATTCACGTGGGAAAGCTTTCGGTGATTTTGCCTTCTGCCTTTTGTTTTCTGCATTTAGTTCATCCTCCCACTTCCGCCATGTGCCGAGCAATGTCCACGCCCCCCTGGTCCATCTTGTGGCAGGCCGGCTTCAACCGCAATGCCTCGTAGAACACCCGACGCAGTTCCGTCCCGGCCAGCCCGCTGCACACCGGCACCCGGATGTTGACCTCGCTCTTGGAGCCCAGGCAGGGCTTAAGGAACCCGTCCGAGGTCAGCCGCAAACGGTTGCACTTTTTGCAGAATTTACCGGAGAGCGGCGAGATGAAACCCACTGTGGCCGGAGAACCTTCGATCTGATACTCGTCGGCTATGCTGTTTTTGTTATTCACCGGGACAAGCTTTACGCTTTCAGCTATAAGCTTCTTTATCTCTTCTGTGCCCAGCATTTTGGAACTTTCCCAAAATGCATTGCCCACCGGCATGAATTCGATGAAGCGCAGGCCTATGGGCTTGTCCTTGACAAAGGTTACGAAATCAGCGATCTCGTCTTGGTTGTATCCGGCAATGGCCACCACGTTCAGTTTGACCTGCTGAAAACCCGCGCCCAGGGCGGCCAGGATCCCGTCATAAGCCTTCTGCCAGTCGTCGCTGCCGGTCATCTGTTTGAAGCGCTCCGGCTTCAGGGTGTCCAGGCTGGCGTTCACCCGCATGATGCCGGCGGCTTTCAGCTCTTTGGCCATGGGGCCCAGCAGGACGCCGTTGGTGGTCAAGGCCAGGTCCTTGATGCCCGGAATGGCCGCCAGCTTTTTCACCAGGTCCAAAATACCCTTGCGCAGCAGGGGCTCTCCGCCGGTCAGCCGCACCTTGTCGATGCCCAGCTCCGCCCCGGCCCGGACGATGGTCTCTATCTCCTCAAAGGTCAAAAGCTCCGAATGCTCCTTCAGCGGCACGCCCTCGGGCGGCATGCAGTAGCGGCAGCGCAGGTTGCAGCGGTCGGTGACCGAGACCCGCAGGTAATTTATTTTTCTTCCGTATTGGTCAGCTAACATTGTTGCACTAACTTTTATACATTTACAACTTAATAACTATCTAACTTGCTCAGGAAAGTAAAATGAAGTGGTGGATTTGGTTTAAAAAGTAGCTTTAATCTGGTTATGTTCTTTTTCTTTTTTGTGCCGCCAATTAAGAAAAAGAACCAAAAAGAAAAAAGCTCGTCGCTGAAAACTCTCCGGGCGCTGCGCTTCTCGTTGATGACGGGCTTGTCTGAACTCGGGCTTTGGCCAAGCCCTCAAACAGGCGCAGACAAGCTTTTTCCGCCATCAACTGCGATGCTCACTGATCGTTTTAACGCGACTTACGGGGTTGGCACCAGATGTTCAACCAGTTTCCTGAGCTAATTGGATAAACATTTACCACTTTTACATCATTTACTTCATTTAAACTTTGGGTCTCACCCCCCCGTTATAAGATGTATCGCCTCCACGCTGTCCCCGTCGCTGATCAAGGCCTCCTGGTACTCCTCGGGCGGAACGAACTTCTCGTTTATCCGCACGATGATGGCATGATAGACGTAATTCTTTTCCTTCAGCAGTTCTGTTATATTCAGCCCCTGCCGCCAGGGATGTTCTTCACCATTGACTTTTATCATAGTGCTGCGATTCACTGATTACAATTCACGATTCACTTTGTTTGATGCGTGGATCCGGCCCCAGCAGTATCTCCAGCGCCTGGTTGGCCTGCATGCAGGCGGCCATCCCCACCCGGGGGGCCATCAGCCCGAAGCCCGGCCCGGCCTCGCTCCGCTCGTCCCCGCAGATGTAGAGCATTCCGGTCTTCCTGGTCTTCATCAGATCGTTGGCCCCGTACCCGGCCATGCCGCTTCCGATCACGATGGGCGTCTTGGGAAGTTTTGCCAGCACCGTCTCCACCAGCATCTGCTTCTGGTCCGCCATGTCAAAGGCTTCGATGATCACGTCGCACTTGCCGAACAGGGATTCCACGTTCTCGGGAACTATCCGCAGATGGTGGGATTCCACCTTGGTAAAGGGATTGGCCTTCTTGATTATCTCCCTCAGGGCCTCCACCTTGGGCAGGCCGATATGCGAGACGAAATACTGCTGGCGGTTCAGGTTCGATGGTTCCACCACATCGTAATCGGCGATGACCAGCCGGCCCACCCCGGCCCGGGCCAGCGCGATGGCCGCGGTCGAGCCCAGCCCCCCGCAGCCGGCCAGGCCCACGGAAGCCTTCTTCAGTTTATCGGCAATGCCCGGAGTATGCCGGGCGGACAGCAGATGCTCCAGTTCGTTCTTGGAAGGCACTTCGCCCTTCTTGATCAGCACCAGCCGGTCGCCCTCCTCCACCGTATGCTCCATCAGACAGGGAAATCCGTTTAGCACGCAGACCTCGGCCCCGGGCTTGTGCTCCTTGACCAGCTCGGCCACCTTGGCGCCCTTCTCGGCCTTGATGTGCTTTTCGTTGAGGTATATCTTCATATTTCTCCTAACATTCCCTCTCCGCATCGGGGAGGGTAGAGAGGGGTCAAATAAGCTCGACCTTTTTCTTACCCTTCACCACCTGCCCTATCACATAAGCCTTGGACGAAAACCCGTTCAAAACTTTTAACCCCCTTAAACTCTTCAGCGCTGCGGCCGCATCGGGCTGGGCCACGACCAGCACAAACCCTATCCCCATGTTGAAGGTGCGGTACATGTCGTCCTGCGGCACCTTTCCCTTTTTCTGCATCAGCTCAAAGACCGGCAGCACCGGCCAGGAGCCCAGCTTGATCTCCACATTGCAGTCTTTGGGCAGCACCCGCGGGATGTTGTCCAGAAACCCGCCACCGGTGATGTGGGCCATGCCCTTGACCAGGCCCTTGTCCAGCAGCGGGGTAACCGGTTTCAGGTACGAAGGATGAACCTTGAGCAAAGCCTCGCCGACAGTAGAACCGAGTTCAGTCAGGCGTGTATTTACTTTGTATTTGCATTTTTCAAACAGGATCTTCCGGGCCAGTGAATAGCCGTTGGTCTGCAGCCCGTTGGTGGAGAGACCGATCACCACGTCCCCGGGCTTGATGGTCTTTCCGGTGATAAGTTTTTTCTTGTCCACCGCGCCCACAATGAACCCGGCCAGGTCGTAGTCGCCCACGGCGTACATCCCCGGCATCTCGGCGGTCTCGCCGCCGATCAGGGAACAGCCGTTCTGTTTGCAGGCCTTGGCAAAGCCGGTGACGATGGCTTCCAGTATTTTTGGCTCCAGCCGCCCGAAGGCGGCGTAGTCCATGAAGAACAGCGGTTTCGCCCCCTGGACCAAAATGTCGTTGACGCAGTGGTTCACCAGGTCCTGGCCCACCGTGCCGTGCTGTTTGGCCATTAAGGCCACTTTGAGCTTGGTGCCCACCCCGTCGCAGGAGGAGACCAGCACCGGCTGTTTATAGCCTTTGAGTGTGCCGTCGTAAAGGGCGCCGAAGCCGCCGATGTCCGTCAGCACGTTCTTGGTGAAAGTGGAGCGGACCACTTTTTTTATCCGTTGGACCGATTCGGTCCCGGCGTCGATGTTGACGCCAGCATCTTTGTAGCGCATAGGTTATCTTTCTGCTTGTCCCGTGTTAATGATTAGTCAATCCCTGAAAAGCATATACTTATTTTTATTGTTAGCTTCAAACTTTGCGACAGCTTCCTGTGCCTGCAGCGTCCTGATTATTTTCAGGGCGCGATATGCGTGATACGCAGGTTCTTCCCAGTCCCTGTATAGCAAGTTTATCAAATAGTCAACTGTTTTAGTATATATTGGGCGTGCTTCCGACAAAATCTCAATGCAAAATATTTTTGTCTCAGGGTTCCCATTTTCAATTGCAGCTAAATAATTGTCGATGCAGTAATCATCTAACTGCTGTAATAATAACCCTTGCTTTCCAATTTCTATGGTAAGTGGGGTTACTAAACCAACTACGGGATAACCCCTCATAAAAAGATGACCACCAGAGACATACATTGAAGACAAAGCTTGGAAAGCCATAAGCGATTGACGTTTATTGCCATATTTGGCTTTTGGCATCAAGTCTCGTGATATCTCTATTAGTTTTTGTGTATTCCAAATGGTATCGAGATCAGCGCGAGCCTTTACAACAACACCATCATTCTCACTTAGCAATCTTTTTTCAAGACGAGGCAATGAAGCACAGCCGATAACAGCTGCTGATATGCAAACTGCAAAAAGAAATATCTTTGGTTTCATGTCGACCTTTACAAACGAAAATTATTTTTCTGCCAGCACAATTAAATCGTCCTGCAATTCGTTATTTCCCCGCACTTCGTGCCGTTTGACCTTAAACCCCGCTTTCTCTATCTCTTTGATGACATCTTCCGGCAAGCCGAAATACCTTCCCGCTATGCCTCCGTGTATTGTACACCGCGACTCGGGATCGTACATGCTCAAGACCTCCGGTTCCTTCGGATCTCCGCACATGCTGCTGACATAAAATAACCCGCCGGGTCTTAAGACCCGGTATGCTTCTTTAAGCATTTCAACCCGGTCGTCACCTATGATGCAATGCAGACAATGCCCGTCAATCACGATGTCAAAATATCCGTCTTCCCACTTTCCCAGCTTTGTTACATCACCAATTTCAAATTCTGCCCTTATATTCGCTTTTAGGCTCTTCTCCCTGGCCCACTCTATGGCGCTCGGCACAATGTCTATTCCATAAACCTGATATCCCTTTTCCGCAAACAACAGGGCCACATCTCCGGCTCCGCAGCCCAGCTCCAGCACTTTGCCAGACTTCGGGAAACCATCGGAAGCGATCAGGGCAAGTATTTCCGTCCGCCACGCCTGCCAGGTCTCGTCGTCGTCCCAGCCATTTTGTCCCGCGGCTTTTTTCCGCTGGTACGAGGAGTCATGGCCTATGTAGTTGGTTTTTAAGCTCATGGTTTCGACCTCACCCCTGCCCCTCTCCAGGTAAACCTGGCGAGGGAGGCCGTAGTTCACCAATACGTTTGGCCACAGTATCAAACTGGTCTACGACCAACTCGTTGGGAAACCGGATAACTTTAATATCATTCCGGCTGATTATCCTGTCGCGGAGTTTATCATAATCCTTCTGGGTCTCGTGAACCCCGCCGTCTATCTCAACTATCAGCCTTAGCTCGTTACAATAGAAATCTGCTATAAACCCGTCAATGATCTGCTGGCGACGAAATTTCAAGCCATGCAGTTTGCGGCCCCTGACCCCGTTCCAGAAGCATCGCTCGGCATAGGTCATCTCCCTCCGCATTTGCTTGGCCATTTCAAGTTTCTCGTTCTTGATCCGGCGGCCGGTGCTGACACCAAAATTCTTTGCACTTGACATAAATGCTTTTACTCATTACAACCTCCCTCTCCAAATGCGTTTGGAGAGGG
>JAURWH010000125.1 GCA_030655055.1 bacterium | reverse complement strand
GAACGTTACAAAATTAAAAGACTTGTTAAAAAGAAACGCATTTTATATATTGGCATGTTTTCCTTTTTTGCAATAACAATAATTATGATGATTTATTATTATGGAAATCTATTTTCATTTTTTATGGATTCAAAACTTATTATTATGCTTGTGTCGGTTTGTGTCCCTATAGGTTTATTTGTTTGGGATTTGTTGATAAGTAGAAAGCCCGAGAACGAGATTTCAGAATCAAGAATCCAGCGTCATCGAGAAATTCTTGAGGAAAAGTTAAAGAAACTTGAAATGCTAAAAACTGCGGATCTTGAAATCCTCATAAATTCAAAAAATCAAATAAAATAGACATACTGGTCAAATAAATAATGCTGACCAATATATTCAAATACGTTTTAATGATATAGATGAACACGATTTATAAACAATGATTAAAACCACCATGCCTCCACACAAAATAAAAACACCATCTTTCCTGCCCAGCATATTCACCAGCGGCAACCTGTTCTGCGGGATGCTGGCCGTGATGGAAGCCTTTAGGGGCAATAGCTACCGGGGGGCCTGGCTGATCATCCTGGCGGCCTTCTTCGATTCCACCGACGGGATGGTGGCCAGGCTGACCCACCAGACCAGCCGGTTCGGGGTGGAGCTGGACTCGCTTTCGGACATGGTCTCCTTTGTGCTGGCCCCGGTGATGCTGATCTACCCGCTGTGCCTGATGGACCTGAACCTGGCCGGGGTTCTGGCCGGATTTGCCTTCGTGGTATCCGGCGCCATCCGCCTGGCCCGCTTCAACGTGGAGCAGAAGAACCTGCTGGAGAAGGGCGGGTTCATCGGCCTGCCCACCCCGGCCGCCGGCGGCGCCGTGGCCGGGTATCTGATATTTTCCAACTACCTGCAGATAGATCTGGTTGCTCCCATCCTGATGCCGTTCTTTTTAGCCCTGCTGGCCCTGCTGATGGTCAGCCCGGTGGAATATCCGCCTTTTCCCAAGCTGGCGTCCAGGAACGTAAAATCCTATTTCATATACAGCCTGCTGGTGCTGGCCATGATCGGTCTGGTGATCAGGCCCCAGCTGGTGATCTTCCCGGTGCTGTTCCTGTATATACTGTTCGGGCTGATCCGGAGGCTGGTGGTCAAGATCGCCAGCAAAAGGGCAAAGATAACTAAGCAAGGGTAACTTGGTAAGGGCAACTCAGTAAGGGCAATTCACTCGTCCGACGCAGCCTCTAAGGTGGCGTAGTAGGATGAATTGCCCAACGTTACCCCAAATATAAATCGGAGGACAAAAATTGCTGACGGCAGAGATCCGCGTCACCCTAAGGGATGGCGTGCTGGACCCCCAAGGAACCACGCTCAACCGCTCCCTGGAGAATATCGGGTATAAGGGGCTGAAGGATGTCCGGATGGGCAAGCTGATCCAGCTGACGCTGGACCTGAACGACCGGGCCCAGGCCCAGAAGCTGGTGGAAGAGCTGTGCCAGAAGGTGCTGACCAACCCGGTGATCGAACAATACCAATTCACCATCGGGGAGAGCAAATGAAGTTCGGCATCATAACCTTTCCCGGCTCCAACTGCGATTACGACTGCCACCAGGCGGTGGAAGAAGGCCTGGGCTTAAAGCCCGTCAGGATATGGCACCGGGAGACCGACCTGCAGGGCTGCGACTGCATCATCCTGCCCGGGGGCTTCTCCTACGGCGATTACCTGCGGACCGGGGCCATCGCCCGGTTCTCCCCGGTCATGCAGAAGGTCAAGGAACATGCAGAGCGGGGCGGGCTGGTGATCGGCATCTGCAACGGCTTTCAGATTCTGCTGGAATCCGGCCTGTTGCCTGGGGCCATGATGGTCAACCGGGGCCTGCAGTTCGTCTGCAAAACGGTCAACCTTTCGGTGGAGCGCAACGACCTGGCCTTCACCAACCAGCTGGCCAAAAAGCAGGTGATACGGATACCCATCGCCCACAAGGAAGGCAACTACTATATAGACCAAAAGTCGCTGAAGGAGCTGGAGGACAACCACCAGGTGGTGTTCCGCTACTGCGACCAGAACGGGCAGGCGGCCGATGCCGACAACCCCAACGGGTCTCTGAACAACATCGCCGGAATCGTCAACCAGAAGGGCAATGTGCTGGGGATGATGCCCCATCCCGAAAGGGCCATGGAGGAACTGCTGGGCTCGGGCCAGGGCAAAATGATATTCGACTCGATCAAAGCCCATCTGCAAAAAGCCGGATGAAGAACAAGCCAGTCCATAAAAAGACCGATGTGGCTGCCATCACCTCGCTGCTGGTCCGGCTGGACCGGATACTGGCCGGGCCCAAGGACGGCCTTTTGCCCAGCATCCGCAAACTGGCCAGGGAAGTTGACCAGTTGGTGCCGTATTATGACGGGCACATGGTACGGGTAACCTTTTATTCCCTGGCCATCGGGCTTAAGATGGAGCTTTCCCGGGAGGACCTGCTGACACTGGAGGTGGCGGCCCTGCTGCACGATTTCGGCAAGCTGGGGGTGGATGAGTATACTTTGGAAAAAGAGGACCAGCTCAGCGACGATGAAGTGGTGGAGATCCATCACCACGCCGAGCGGGGTTTTCACATCCTTTCGGGCTTTGCCAAACTGGAGCAGGCGGCGGTGATCATCCGCGACCATCACGAGAAATTCGACGGCAGCGGGTATCCCGCCCACAAGCGGGGTCCCGACATCTCGCTTTTAGCCAGGATCATTGCCGTGGCCGATGCCTACGACGCCATGACCGCCGACCGGCCTTATAGAAAGGGCCTGCCCCAAAAGGAAGCCGAGGCCGAACTGCTGGCCCATGCCGGCAAACAGTTCGACCCCCAGGTGGTGGATTATTTTGTAAACCATATTAAGAACAAGAAACCCAAGCTCAAACGCAAAAAGAGCAAGGGTTCCATTTCCTCGGGCAAGAACCAGTTCACCGAGTATCTCCCGGTCTTCTATAATTATTACTGAAATGGCGGGGTTTTCCCGTCTGCAGATTTCACGGATTATCGCAGATTGTTTTAATAATAACTTTGAACAATTTGCAATGACTCGTTGTTTTCATCTGCGTTAATCTGCGGATAAAAATCCTCTCTGGTGGGGGTGTTACCAATTGGAACAATTTGTAATTCAAAACACAAGGAAACATATAAACCACATGAGCAAGACGCAAGAACCCCAGGTCAACCTGAAGCTGGCCGAAAGTTTCGGACTAAACCCCGAGGAATACCAGAGTATACTTAAGATCATGGACCGGACCCCCAGTTACACCGAACTGGGAATATTCTCGGTGCTGTGGTCCGAGCACTGCTCCTACAAGAACTCCAAGGCCATGCTCAAACTCTTTCCCACCCGGGCCGCCCAGGTGCTGCAGGGGCCGGGAGAGAACGCCGGCATTGTGGACATCGGCGACGGGCTGGGGGTGGCCATGAAGGTGGAGAGCCACAACCATCCCTCGGCCATCGAACCCTACCAGGGGGCGGCCACCGGCATAGGAGGGATCCTGCGCGACATCTTCACCATGGGGGCTCGGCCCATCGCCCTGATGGACCCGCTGTACTTCGGCTCGCTGGATGACGCCCATGTCCGCCACCTGTTCGGGGGGGTGGTCTCCGGCATCGCCGACTACGGCAACTGCGTGGGGGTGCCCACCATCGGAGGCTCGGTTTTCTTCGACGAATCCTACACCACCAACCCGCTGGTCAACGTGCTGGCCCTGGGCATCGTTGAGAACAAGAAAATAATGAAGGGCATCGCCAAGGGGGTGGGCAACATCATCCTGGCGGTGGGGGCCACCACCGGCCGCGACGGCATCCACGGGGCCACCTTCGCCTCGGAGGAGCTGAGCGAGCAGTCGGCGGCCAAGCGGCCCTCGGTCCAGATCGGAGACCCCTTCACCAAGAAACTTTTGCTGGAGGCCACACTTGAACTGATAGACTCCGGCCTGGCGGTGGGTATCCAGGACATGGGGGCGGCAGGGCTGACTAGCTCGTCCATAGAAATGGCCTCCCGGGCCCAGACCGGCATCGAGATGGACGTCTCCAAGATACCGCTGCGCGAGACCGGGATGACCCCCTACGAGATCATGCTTTCGGAATCCCAGGAGCGGATGGTGGTGGTGGCCCCGCCGGAGAACGCGGAAAAGATCAAGGCCATCTTCGACAAGTGGGAGCTGCATTGCGCTGTGATCGGCAAGGTTACGGACGACGGCAAGGTCCGGATCAAGTGGCAGGATGAGGTCTTCGCCGACATCCCGGTCAACGCCCTGGTGGACGACGCCCCGGTCTATCACCGGGAAAGCCGGGAGCCGGAATATCTGGCCGAACTGCACAGGTTCGACCAGGAAACCGTCGCTCAGCCCAAGGATGCCGGCCAAACCCTTTTAAAACTTTTGGCGGCGCCCACCATTGCCAGCAAGCGCTGGGTATACAGGCAATACGACCATCAGGTCCGCACCAACACTGCGGTGCTGCCCGGCTCGGACGCGGCGGTGCTAAGGATCCGGGGCACCAAGAAGGCCATTGCCCTGACCACCGATTGCAACGGGCGCTATGTCTATCTGGAGCCGTTCACCGGCGCCGCCATTGCGGTGGCCGAGGCCGCCCGCAACCTGGCCTGCTCCGGGGCCAAGCCGCTGGGCCTGACCGACTGCCTCAATTTTGGCAATCCCTACAAGCCGGAGGTATTTTACCAGTTCAAGCGTTCGGTGGAGGGAATCATAGCCGCCTGCAATTCCCTGCAGATACCGGTGATCTCCGGCAATGTCAGCTTTTACAACGAGAGCCTGACCCACAGCGTCTATCCCACGCCGCTGATAGGCATGGTGGGTTTGATCGAGGACCTGTCGAACATCACCACCCAGTGGTTCAAACAAGAGGGGGACGTTGTTTATCTGGCCGGGAACCTGAGTTCCAAGCCGGACATCGGCGGGTCGGAATATCTGAAGACAGTTCACAATCTGGTAAGCGGGAAGTGTCCGGAACTGGACCTGGAGAAGGAAAAGGCTCTTCATGGCTTTTTGCTTTCAGCTATAAGCTCTAAGCTGATAAAATCGGCACATGACTGTTCCGAAGGAGGTTTGACGGTGGCCCTGGCCGAGTGCTGCATCAGCGACCTCTCCCCCAACCCCTCTCCCGAAAAGCGAGGGGAGCTGGGTCTGGACGCCGATCTCAGCGGGCTGACCGGACGGAATGATCACAAATTGTTTGCCGAGAACCAGTCCCGGGCGGTGGTCTCCTGCCGGGCTGCGGATGCTGAGAAGCTGGAAGCCGAGGCCAAGCGCCTTGGGGTTGAAGTTATGAAGCTGGGGAAGGTGGGAAGCGACAGATTTGTCATTAAGGGGATGGTCGACCTGCCAGTAGCTGAGCTGAGGAAGGCCTGGGAAGAGGCGATACCTAGGAAAATGGCATAATAGAGATTATAATGCCTGACCCAATAGAAATAAACGGTAAAATCATTCTTTCATTTTTAGTGGAAAATGAAATTGAAAGAATCGACAATAAAATACTATTAGAAAAATGTGGTGTTGAAAAGTCTGATTTTATTCGAGGTATTGATTATCTAGTCACCTTGGGTGCGATTGAGTTGTTGAAAGATGATGGAATAAAAAATTCACAATATTCAATCATTCTTAAAAGTAAGGGTGAGTATATCTATAGAAGAGATAAAAAGATACTTGAAGTATTGAGACCTGGTCAACAAAGGGATAATATTGATTACTCTAAAATATTGCAAAATAAAACATTAAAAGATGATTTAAAAACAGCATTTCCTGTTGGTTCGCCCTACGGTTTTCTAGAAAATGATTGGGCGTATATGAACAAACGAAAAAACGATAAATTGTCATTATACGTTGTTTTAGGTTTGCAATATAAATCATCATACTATGATACTGGTTTATTAATTAGCAATATTGAAAAATACCTCCACAATTGCTTAAACACATATAATATTAGTGAAAATAAACAAATAACTTTAGTTTTCAATAAATTGACAGCCGGATTAGGTGAGCACCTGTTTAATAATATCGCACGTGAAATCATTAGCTCTGATATAGCTATTTTTGACATCTCGGACCTAAACCCCAATGTTATGATTGAGGTTGGTGTCGCATTAACCTGGGGAATAAAAATTATTCCTTTGAAGGATAAAACCAGTCCTGTCCCCCCATCAGATATTTCAGGCCACACCTATGTTGAGTATGAAAACTCTTGCAGCAAATTTTGTGAACCTAAAATAGAGAATAGAATTGTAGAAATGATTGATAGAGTAATTAAGGCAAAGTAAATAAAATTTAGATGCATATACTATAGTAGGATAGTTTTAAGTGAGGTAATAAATGTACTTCTTGTTTTATAACAATTCGTCAAACCTTTGGGGTGATTTTTTCATCAACATAGCAGCGAATGTAGCCTATACGTTTGCTATTTTTTTTATTGCCTGGTTGGTAATTGTCAATGAAAGAGTTAAATTGTTAAAATATTTTGGAATAGAAAAACAGAAAAAGTTGACAATATATTTATCAGATATTCATGTCATCCCTGGAGGTTCAATAGGAATTGATGGGAAACCACGTAATTATAAAGGGCATACCTTTGCTTTTGCAGAAACTAAAGTCGCTTTAATGCTCAAAGATATATTTAATTACATATTGCCATCAGTGTCGGAAAGGCCCAGTATATTATCAAAATTATTTGTATCTGACGTGACCATACATATAGATTTAGTTAACCCAGCTATTCCGGACGATGTTTTGTTCCAAGAGAGCTTTATAGCTGTTGGTTCGGCAGCATATAATCGTGCAGCGGGCTTATTGGAACAACATTCACAGATTAATTTTGTGAACGATTATTTAACAGTGTCGTATGACGGAAGTGCTTATACAGGCCAATATGGATTTATTGAAAAAATATTAATTAATAATAAAACTTATTTTTACATCGCAGGAGTGTCAGAATTAGCTACTATTGGCGCCACGCATTATCTTAAAGAAAATTGGCACAAATTGCGCAGTGTGTTTAAAGGTGCCTTTACAATTATATTGCTTTTCCCGGATGAAAGAAATTACAAAAGATCACAATTAATTATTCAAAGGGAAAATTGAAATGAAGCCCAATCCATTTGGATTGGGCTTCATTTATTAATATTGAATTGTTTATTGTAGTTGGTATCGTGCAAAAATACTGCAGGGCAGGCTTCTGCCGGTATCCTTTTCCTCCAGGTGCAGCTCTCCGCATTCGATCTTTTTCAACGGCAGAATGTCCGCCAACAGATTTTTTAGCGCCTGGGCAGAGAAGTTGGTGGAATAGGCGTTGACCAGGAAGAACAGTGGTTCATCTGACAATATCTTTCCGCAGTTATGTATCAGCTCCGGCACATCGTCCCCGAAACGGAAGATCTTTCCCTTGTGGTCCCGGCCGAACGAAGGCGGATCCATGATCACCGCGTCGTACCGGGCCTTTCTTTTTACCTCCCGCTCCACAAACTTGGTGCAGTCGTCCACTATCCAGCGGAAGGAGGTTTCCTCCAGTCCCGAGAGGGCGGCGTTGTGCCTGGCCCACAGGGCGGCCGGCTTGGAGGAGTCCACCTGGGTCACCTTGGCCCCGGCAGCGGCGGCGGCCACCGTAGCCGCCCCGGTGTAGCCGAACAGGTTCAGGACATTGGGCCGGTATCCGCAGTCTCTGATAAACTTTCCGCACCAGTCCCAGTTGACCGCCTGCTCGGGAAAGATGCCGGTGTGCTTGTAGGGCGAGAGCTTCAGCTCGAACATTAAACTCTGGTAACTGAAGATCCACGGTTTACTTGGCCATTTCCCAATTTCCCACTTCCCATCTACAAATCGGGCATCCGCCCGGCTCCAGAATCCATCGTCCAGCTTTCTCTCCCAGACGGCATTGGGCTCAGGCCGCGAGATGAGCCGTCCGGCAAAACGCTCCAGCTTCTGACCCCGGCCGCTGTCCAGCAGCTGGTGGTCTTTCAAGTTTAGGGGATGAAGAATATTCATGAAATGATGATACTATAAAAAGGGCGGGGCAGTCAACTAATATTCTGTAGCCAGTAGACAGTATCCGGTAGCCAGTAACCTACAAGCTGTAAGCTATATGCTTTATGCTCTATTCCTTGTTTGTTGTTTTCAGTTTTGTGCCACTTCGGCCCCGCTCAGTGCAGGCTTGGTGTCTTGGTGGCATAGAAATTCCCGTTGTTTTTGTTGACAAGATGCATATTTATGATATAATTCTCATATAAACAGCCCGTTAACTAATTCATACTTTTCAATTTACCAATATGTGCGGAGTCTGCGGAATATTCAATCACGAAAAGGCTTCGGAACTGCTTTACCTGGGGCTTTTCTCCCTGCAGCACCGGGGCCAGGACAATGCCGGGATGGCGGTGTGGGACGGCCAGCAGTCCAGGATCGTCAAGGACAAGGGGCTGGTGTTCGACATCTTCAAACCCGGGGTGCTGGCCGAGCTTAAGGGCAGGATGGGCATCGGCCATACCCGGTATCCCACCGCCGGAGACAGCTCCATCGCCAACGCCCAGCCCCATTACGCCGAGACCAGGGAAGGCCGGATGGTGATCGTCTCCAACGGCGACATCACCAACATGCTGGAGCAGACCCGCTACCTGAAATCCCAGGGATTCACTCCTTACGGATCCAACGACGCTGAGGTGATCGTGGCCAGCATTGCCTGCTACTATGAGCAGGAGCGCGACATGGCCAAAGCCATAAAAAAGATGATGGAGACCGTACAGGGCAGTTATTCGGCCATCCTGATGTTCCAGGGCACCATGTACGTCTTTCGCGACCCGCTGGGCATCCGTCCTTTGGCCATGGGGATCAAGGGGGCGACCAGGATATTCGCCTCCGAAAGCTGCGCCATAGACACCATCGGCGGCATTTTTGAGCGCGAAGTGACCCCGGGCGAACTTTTGACCGTCACCGATCAGGGGGTGGAGAGCAGGATCCTGATAGATGCCAAGCCCTACAAGCACTGCGTTTTTGAACATATCTATTTCTCCCGGCCCGACAGCGTGATCTTCGGCGAAAGCGTGGCCAAAAAACGGTTCATGATGGGCCAGCGCCTGGCCAGCGAACAGTACACCGGGGCCGATTTCGTGATGCCGGTGCCCGATTCCTCCAACAACGCCGCATTGGGCTTTGCCGAGGAGAACGGCATACCTTATAAATTAGCCCTGATCCGCAGCCACTATATAGGGCGGACCTTCATCGGCTCCACCCAGGAGATCCGGGATTTTGCCGTACGATTGAAGTTCAACCCGGTCAAAAGCATCGTGGTAGGCAAGAAGGCCGCGGTAGTGGACGATTCCATAGTCAGGGGGACAACATCCAAGAAGATAATGGGTATGATCCGGGAGGCCGGGGCCGAACAGATCCATCTGAGGATCGCCTCGCCGCCCATCAAACACCCCTGTTTTTACGGGGTGGATACCCCCCGGATCAGCGAACTGATAGCCTCCACCAAGTCGGTGGAGGAGATCCGGGAGTTTGTGGGGGTGGAGAGCCTTAATTACCTGACCCTGGCCGGGCTTAAATCCTGCCTGGAAAGGTCCCAGGACTTCTGTTACGCCTGTCTGGACGGGAAGTACCCGATAGATCCGCCTTCAACCAAGTAAATAGAAACTCGTTATTCGTTAATCGGGGTTTGTCCGGCGGGGGTTACTCTTATTGCCACGACCTTAAGGTCGTGGCAGGCAATCTAATGAAACCCGATGGGCTTAAGCCCCAGAGAGGACACGAAGCGCCTCCGCTAAAGCTTTGGCGCTTGTAGAAGCCCTGCATTCCGCCACGAGCTAAAGCTCGCGTCAATACCATGGAATGATTAGCCTAGTTAATTGCTGTTAGTTTATGCATAAAGCGGGCCAAGTGTTTCATTATTTGCCGCCCGTGCCAGACTAAAAATAAAAAATTGCAAAATATTTTTTAAAACTATTGACTTTAAAATAAAAATGTGGTTATATAATAAAAAGAAGGAGAAAGGTCCAAATGTCAAAGCTTAAAAGTCTTATAATCCTGTTGCTTCTGGTTGCTTTTGTACCGGCCCTGCTGTGGGCGGGCGGACAGAGCTATAATTACTACGAGAACGGGCTGGAATACATGAAGAAAGCCCAGTGGGACAGGGCCATTGACGAGTTCAAGAGCGCCGTTTCCCTGGAGTTCAATGACCGGCCGCAGTTCCGTACTTACGGCATGCATTTCATTGACTATTTCCCGCACCGGGAGATGGCCATCTGCTATTACAACCTGGGATCCATGGATAAGGCCAAAAAGGAGATGGAACTGTCCATGGCCTTCAAATCCACCGGACGCTCCAAGGATTACTGGGCCAAGATAAGCAATGGCGAAGCCCCTACGGCTACCGTAGCCTCCCGGGCAGATGATGAGAACCTGGCCAGGGAAAGGGCCCGATTGGATGCCGAGAAAAAGCGGATAGCCGAAGAACAGGCGGCCCTGGATGCCCGCAAGCGGGACATGAGCGCCGAAGCCGCCCGCCGGGCTGCCCAGGAGGAGCTGAAGCTGGCCGCTCAGCGCGACAGCATTGAACGGGCCGAGCGCCAGCACCAGGCCGTGGCCCTGGACAAGGGCAAACTGCCGGTGGGCGCCCTGACCTACGATCCTTCCAGGGTCACCCAGGTCGGCTCCCGGCTGTCCATAGCGGTGCTGCCGTTCGACAACCGGAGCGGCAATGCCGAGATAACCAACACCGTCCAGGACAAGATGATAACCTCGCTTTACAGCCTTAAACGGTTCAAGATCATCGAGCGTTCCCAGATCGACAAGGTCTTAAGCGAGCAGAAACTGGGCATGACCGGTGCCCTGGATCCGGCCAAGGCCGTCAAAGTGGGCAAGATCATAGGGGTGGACGCCATCCTGATGGGTTCCATTTCCTCCACCGCCACCGGCATCGGCATGGACGCCCGGCTGATAGACACCGAAAGCAGCGGCGTGATCACTGCCAAGGACGCCTACAGCGGCCAGAACACCCTCCAGGACATCAAGACCATGGCCACAGACATCTCCATCCAGATATACAACGACATTCCGCTGGTGGAAGGCTATGTCATCAAGTCCAACCCCACCGGAGAGGTATTCTTGGATATCGGAACCGCCAAGGGCATGCGCAAGGGAATGAAGGTGGTGGTTTACAAGGAAGGCGAGGAGATCAAGCACCCGGTTACCGGCGAGATCCTGGGCAAGCAGGTGACCAAAGTGGCCGAGTTGCTTTTGAACGAGGTCCAGGAAAAAATGTCCGAGGCTCAGATATTGGAAAAGGAAGTAGGGCAGACCCTGGCTGTCGGCCAGAAAGTGGTGGCCAAGTAGACTTTGGTAACCAGTCATTGCGAGTGGATCTACATATTGTATCTGACGAAGCAATCCATTTTTAGTGTTTTAGAATATTAATCGGAATCTAAAAAAGAAAAACACAAACCTAATTTCAAAAGGAGAGAACATGCGTAAAGTCGGTCTGGTCTTTGTGCTGTTAGCCGCTGTCGGTACTTTGGTGCATGCACAAATGGGTGTCTATGACATAGACTATAACATTATGGGCACCGGGGCCAGGGCACGCGGGATGGGCGGTGCCTTCATCGGCGTGGCGGACGATGCCACGGCAGTAGGCTGGAACCCGGCCGGTTTGGCCCAGTTGGATAAGCCCGAAGCCTCGGTGGTGGGATTATTCAATATGAAGAAGTTTACCGGTGAAGGTGCAATGACCTTCCCGGATTACCCTGAGTGGAACGAAACTTATGATTGGGATTTATCGGTCAGCCATATAGCCCCTGCCTTTGCAAGTTTTATAATTCCCACTAAGGTCGCTGCAAATAACCTGGTTTTTGCAATTGCTTATCAGCGAATGATTGATATGGGCTCAGGTGAAGAAGGTGATGGTGAATACGAAGGATTTACAGATACTTTGCGCTATAAATATGAAGCAAAAACCACCGGAGGGATTGATGCCATTTCGCCGGCTTTAGCCATCCAATTGAATCCTCAGATTATGGTTGGTGCTGCTGCCAATATTCTAATCAACGGTTATAAGTACGAGTACACAGAAAACTTTACAGATTATCCCTCTGCCACCCATGAATACTCCACGGAATCTAAGTTGTCCGGATTAAATATGAATTTAGGTTTTCTAGGCACATTTAGTAAAATGAATATTGGCGCAATGTTCAGATTGCCGTTCACATTCACAGAAGAACCTTCTGCCAGTGAAAACTGGGATTTAACTGGTACCGGTTGGACTTTGGATGGATTAACAACGGGAAGCATTAGTGAGTCATATTCCGATGTTGAGGTTACAATGCCTTTCATGTTCGGTTTTGGTGTGGCCCTAAAACCGACTGATAAACTTACCTTGGCTGCAGATTTCGAGCGCAGAGCCTATTCAAGTTCAGAATACACTTCTGAAGGTTATACTGTAGATGCCGGTTTGAAGGATTGCAACCAGTTCCGGGTGGGAATGGAATACATCATAACAGGGAACACCGGAGTGTTTCCCATCAGGTTAGGTTTCAGAACCGACCCAAGAGTTTATACTGGTTCTTATGATGATGGCACAGACACCAGCCAAGTAGTGGGCAAGGTCTTTACCGGTGGTTTTGGACTGCTAATGGGAAAAGTAATGTTTGACCTGGCGTATGAGTACACCATGGCAAACCATGAAGACGTAAAATATAATGATCCAGATGGCTTCTACAGCTATACCGGTAAGGTCGACGAGAAGTCCCATAACATTATGGCCTCCGCCATCATTCATTTCTAACGCTCATTTGAAACCAATACCATCAAACATCAAATCCGACAGGAGGTGGTGACGTTAACCCCGGTGAAACCCTGATATTTTGCTTTAGCAATTTCCGGTAAATCAAATATAAGGAGCACAATTTAAATGTTTAAGAAAACTTTGGCCTTGCTGGCCATACTCGGCTTTGCCTCTCTGGCTTTGGCCCAGGTGGAACAGAACATCCAGGGCGCCGGCATGATAGACTGGACCGACCAGGCGGTCACCTCCACCGGCATCGGGGCCCTTAACCCCAAACTTCCGCCCTCGGCCCAGCGCAAGAACGCCCTGCGGGCCGCCCAGCTTGACGCCATGCGCAACATGGTGGAGACCCTCAACGGCGTGCTGCTGACCTCCGAGACCACGGTGGAGAACGCCATGATGAGCTCCGATATCATCAAGACCCAGGTGGAGGGCATCGTCAAGAACTTCCGCTTCACCTCCAAACCCCGTTACATGTCGGATGGCTCGGTGGAAGTGGACATGGAAATGCTGCTGACCGGCAAGGTGGGCGACGTGCTTTATCCCGAGCAGATGGGCGGCAAGACCCCCACCTACCAGAACCAGCCTTCTAGCTTTAACGCCCAGGAGCCCCAGACCTACACCGGCCTGATCATCGATGCCACACTGACCGATGCCATGCCGGCCATGGTGCCCAGCGTGCTGGATGAATCGGGCGAGGGCATCTACGGCCAGGATTTCGTCCCCCGTGAGTCTGCGGTCAAGAACGGCGTGGTGATCTACGCCAAGACCATGGAAGAAGCCAGGGCCAACGCCGCCCGGGTGGGCAGCAATCCGCTGGTGATACGGGCCGTCAAATCCTCGGGGCTCAACAAGGCCGACCTGATCATCTCCGACAACGACGTGCAGAATGTGGCGGTGATCGCCGACAACACCGACATCTATGACAACTGCCGGGTGATCATAGTTCTTAAACAGTAACCGAACTTGTCCAGGTTACGGTCATAAAAGGGAGAGCGAGCCTTTTAAAAGGAAATTTTTAAAAACGCCGTTCTCCCTTTTGACTGTTGGCTTGATGCCCCAAGTTGATCAGGCCGGATCCTAATCCAATACTATAAAAAGGAATATCCCGATAAAATGAAAAAAATACTATACATAAGCCTGGCCCTTTTATTCATCTCCGGCCTGGCGGCCGCCCAGGAAGCAACCCAGACCATCACCACCGACGGAACCGCTTCGGTGCTGAATGGGGACAAGGCCCAGGCCCGGGATGTGGCCACCCAGGACGCCCTGCGCAACGCGGTGGAACAGGTGACCGGGGCGGTCATCAGTTCCAGTACCATGGTGGAGAACGCCATGGTTGTGGAGGATAACATCTATTCCAAGGCCAAGGGCTACATCAAGAACTACTCCATTGTCAGCGAGGGCGAGGCCGACGGCGGCCTGAGCTACAACGTCAAGGTCAAGGCCCTGGTGCGCTCCGGCGCCATCAAGGAGGACATGGCCGACATCATCCGCGGCGCCGGCAACCCCAAGCTGATGGTGCTGATCACCGAAAGCAACGTGGGAAGCTCGGCCATCGGCGGGATAGACGCCCAGCTGGGCACGGCCGAGAACACCATCATAGAAGCCATGCGCAACAAGGGGTTTGACTTTGTGGATCCCGAGACCGCCGAGAAGAGCATCCGCCGGGACAAGGCCCTGGCGGCTTTGGACGGGGACGCCCAGGCGGCGGCCTTCATCGGGGAACGGGCCGGGGCCGAGGTGATCATCACCGGCAAATCATTCGCCAAGGAGGCCACGGTGGCCAACGACATGCTGGGCGGGATGAAGTCCATCCAGGCCACGGTCTCGGTCAAGGCCTTCAACACCGACGACGGACGGATCCTGGTGTCCAAGGTGGAGACCGGGCGGGCGGTGCACATCGAGGAGATCACCGGCGGCACCAAGGCCATCGAGCAGGCCTCCGCCAAGCTGGCCGATTACCTGGCCGAGGAGATCGTCAAGAAATTCGCCCGGGGCGGGAACACCGTCACCCTCAACGTCACCGGGGCCTCAAATTACGACCTTTACCAGGAGCTGGTCAACATCCTTAAATACGAGGTCCGGGGGGTCAAGGCGGTCAACGACCGGGAGATCACCGGCAACACCGGCCTGGTGGAGGTGGAGACCAAGTTCAACAGCAGCCAGCTGGCCCAGGAACTGCTTTACAAGAATTTCACCAAGTTCTCGGTCAAGATACTCAGCCGGACCGCCAACCGCATCAACCTCAGGCTGACGGCCAAGAAGGCCCGGCCGGCAAACTCACAATAAGGGAGAATTAAGATGTCCGGATTAAATAAAAACAACGCCGGCCTGCTGTGGCTGCTGGCCGCGGTCCTGCTGGTCTGCCTGACGGTCACCACAGTTCAGCTTACCGCCAAGGCCACCCCGGTGGCCAAGGTCTCCTTTGTGGTGGGAGACGTCAAGACCCAGAAACCTAACAAGAACGACTGGAAGAAAGTGACCTTTGACCAGCCCCTGGCGGCCGGGGACAAGGTCAAGAGCACCGAGGATGCCCGGGCCGAGATAGCCTTTTCGGACGGCAGCATCATCCGGGTGGACGCCAACACCCAGCTGGCCATTGACGAACTGAAGAAGGATTCCAAGAAGGGGCTGACGGCCACGGGCAAGGTCTGGAGCGGCAAGGTCTGGGCCAACGTCAACAAGGTCAGCAAGAAGAGCAAATTCGAACTGGAATCGCCCACCGCGGTGGCCGCGGTCCGGGGCAC
>JAURWH010000124.1 GCA_030655055.1 bacterium | reverse complement strand
CTCCCTGCAATACCCTTTAGTGGAGCTTGCAGGAGGGCTGTTGTTTGCCGCTGCTTATCTGAAACTCGGTTTGGACTGGCGCCTGGCCGGATACCTGCCTTTTTTATGGGCTTTGCTGGTGATCTCGGCCATAGACTTAAGGCATTATATCATCCCCGATCTGCTGAGCCTTCCCGGGATTGGGCTGGGCCTGGCTTTTGGCGTGGCAGGGACCTTTTATCCGGTCTTCAATCTTTCCATCTTTGGGCACAATGACCCTTTTGCGGTCTGGGCCTGGCTGGATAGTCTGATGGGGGTTCTGATGGGAGGAGGATTGATCTGGCTGTCGGCCTGGGGCGGGGAAAAGATATTCAAACAGGAGGCCATGGGAGGCGGGGACATAAAGCTGGCGGCCTTCATCGGGGCTTTTGTCGGCTGGCAGGCAGTACTGATGGTCTTGTTCCTTTCTTTCTTGCTGGGTACTTTGGCCGGGGTTCCCCTGATGCTGCTGGGTAGGCTGAAAAAGACCTCGGAAGTATTTGAAGGTACCCCCAAGGATCAGCCGGCCAAAGCCATGGTGCCTTTCGGGCCGTTCTTGGCAATGGGGGCTTTGATAGCTTTGATGGCCGGGAAAACCATCTGGGGATTTTATTCGGCTTTGCTGGTTCGATGACCCGGCAAAATATCATCACAAACTTAACCGCAAACTCTTGACAAATCGCCTGTTTTAGGTTATAGTTATTATGTTAACAAAAGAAGCCACAAGGAGATATTTGTATTAGAGCCGTTCAATGTCAGGGATTAAACAGGGATTTGGAAAATATCAGAATCGCCTTTTTACCGTACCCTGATATCGGCTCGGCATTATCTATTTTGGCAATATTTTTTGCCATATTAAGCCGGTATCAGTCAATTGATGCCGGCTTTTAATTTTATATTTTATGATCAAAAAAATTTACATAATAATTTTTACAATTGGGTTCATGTCCGCCACGGTCACGGCCCAGATAAAGCTTTTGAAGTCGGATGACCTGGGCGCTTTGATCTCCTGTCAGTTAGCACCTGTCAGTCTGGTTCAGAATACCCAGGGGCAGACCATACCCGGAATCTCCGGTTGCCAAACTGAAGGTGAGCCGGGCCAACCCATAAGTTTGTACCAGCAGTTGATGGTGGGCGTTCCCCCGAATGCCCGAGTGGAAGTTAAAATGATCTCCGGAGAATATGAAGAATATTCCGACATAGACCTGGCTCCGGTACCGTATTTGGAGGCAACGGGAAAGGATGACTTGGGAGGGTATGTCTATCGCAAGAACGACAGATCCTATCAAGCCAAGGGATTGTCGCCGCAAACGAATGTAACACTTCATGCACTGGATATGCTTCGGCGTAACCGGGTGGCTCTGGTGAAAGTTCATCCTTTACAATATGAACCGAGTTTACGAAAATTAAGGGTTTACAGCAGAATGCAGATGCAGGTGACCTGGGATATTCCCGGCCGACCCGGGGTTGCCGCGGAGGATGAAGTTTACGGGCCGATCCTGGCCGATCAAATAATCAATTACCAACAGTCAAAAAACTGGCTGACGGAACCTTCCAAGGCCGGAACCAAGGCCGAAGACCCTTTTGCCAGCGCTAGCGTCTGGTATAAATTATCGGTGGTCAGCCAGGGGATATACCGGCTGGATTACAACTACCTGAAACGGAACGGCATCAACCCCGATATCATAGATCCCCGGACCATTAAAATTTACAATGGCGGGTCCCGGGCCTTTTCAAAGGCCTACAGCCCGGCGACAGACACCTTAAAGCAGATGAATATTTTGGTTAAAGGGGAGCAGGACGGCAAATTTGATGACGGCGACCAGATATTCTTTTTTGGGCAAAGTCTGGCCGGGTGGGATAAGAACAGCGCCCTGTTTAACGGCCATTATTACAATCCTTACGGCGATACCAACAGCTACTGGCTTTGCTGGGGCGGCGCCGCCGGTTCAAGGATGGCTGAGCGCGACTGCCGTCCTATATCCTCAAATTACGTTACTCCCCAAAGTTTTGACGATAGTTTGCACTTTGAACAGGATGCCTTCAATCCATTCAATTCGGGGGAACTGTGGTACTGGTTAAACATGAAACGGACGACAGCGGAAAATTACCGGGACTACGGCCTGTCGTTTGACTTGTCCTATGCAATGCCGGGCCCGGCAGGTATAAAAATAAATCATCGGCCAGGTATCCAAGGAAAACACCATTTAAACTGGGGCCTTAACGGTATTTATTCTAACACACAAATTTGGAGTGATGATCCTGATCCGAATGCTCCTAAACTAATTCCAGTCACTGATTCATTGGCTTTGTCTGCTATTTCGGCCTCGGAAAACACCTTTAACCTTCAATTGGACCGAAGCAATGCCGATACTGTGGATATTGTATATTTAAACTGGTTCGAAGTTTATTACCGCCGAAACTATCAAGCCTTTAATTACAATCTAAAATTCCGGGCCGATTCGCTGACCGGACAGCCTTACCTGTTTCACCTGACCGGTTTTGCCAGCGACAGTCTTTTGATTCTGGATGTCAGCAACCCGGAAAGACCAGTAGGTATCAAGAGCGATCACATCTATCAATCTTATTCGGAATTTGAAGATGACTGGCAAAAAAACCGTCTTTACTGGGCCGCTGCCGGTCCCGGATGGCAACGACCGGTAAAAATAGAGCCGTATGTGCCCCAGGGTCTTAGACAAAAGTATTTAACCACAAATTATCTGATAATAACCGCCGATGAATTCTGGCCCCAGTCCCAGGCTTTGCTGGCAATGCATGCCGAGGAAACCCGTCTGCAGCCTATGGCGGCTGTAAAACTTTCCTGGATATACAATGAATTCAGTTTTGGTCTTAAAGACCCTTCAGCCATTCGCAAGTTTCTTGATCATATTTATCTGAACTCCAGCGGTTCTAATCCCAAAAGGTGTCTTTTGTTCGGGGATGGAAGTTATGATTACCGGGAGATTGACAAAACCTGGGGCCGGCATAATTTCATTCCCACCCATCAGGAAGATGAATTGAAATCAGAGTTGGGTGAATATCTCTTTTATTCCTTTGACGATTGGTACGTTCGCTTGAATAATGTAGTCCTGCCGCAGCTTCTCTTGGCCCGGATCCCTGCCAAGAACGCCGATGAGGCATGGAATGTTGTATCAAAATCATCAAGTTATAAATCAGCGTCAGGTGATCTTCAGTGGAGCAATCGGGCCATTTTAATGGCTGATGATGAATTTGTATCTAATGGCACATACGCCGGGGAAACAATACATACTACTGATTCGGAATATTTGGCCCAAAATATTTTGCCCAAAAGCTACGAGACAACTAAAGTGTATGGGGCAATGCGGGAATATCCCAAGGACTCGGAAGGCCACAAACCAGATGCTCGTAATGCTCTTATCAGCCATTGGAATCAAGGGGCGGGGATCATTAACTTCTTTGGACACGGCGCCTATTGGGTTTGGGGCCATGAGTGGTATTTCCGGGACACCGACGTGGCTAATCTTACCAACGACGACAAATTACCCCTGGTGGTCATGGGAACCTGCGGAACTTCCCGGTTCGACATGAACCGCTACGAATCCATCGGCACCTCGCTGGTGGTCAAAAGCGGGGGCGGGGCCATTGCCACCGTCGGCGCCACCAGAGGGACTTATTCCAATGGCAATTTTAATCTGGCCAAGGGCATTTATGACAGCTTATTTAACCGTCCGTATGATATCGGGCAGGCATTTTATCAAGGCAAACTTGCCTCCGGAGGTAATTCCCTCTACATATTAATGGGAGATCCGGCCCTGTATCTGCGCAAACCTGCCGATGTTTGCAGCTTGGTTCTTAGCGATGACACCTTAAAAAGCCGGGGGCTTTATTCGGTAAAAGGTAAAATAAGCGGGCGGCCAGTTTCCTTTAACGGCCAGGCCCTGCTGACCCTTTATGATGTTTCCCGAAGGGATAGTTCTTTGTTTACGCCCACACTGACATTTATGATCCCAGGCCAGCCACTGATCAAGTTTGGGGCAGTGGTCCAAAACGATAGTTTGAATGCCAGTTTCATTTTACCCAACATCTCATCTTTGCGTTCTGAGACCCTGTCTGGAGCAAGACTGGGGGGTTATTCCTGGGGACCGAACTCGGATGCCAGCGGATTTTTGCCTGGCAGCCTGTGGATCGGAGGGATAGATACTGCTTTCCTGTCCGACACAGCCAAACCAAAGATTGAATTATGGGCCAACGAGGTGAAGTTGGCTGACGGGGACCAGGTGGGGAAATCCTCCCAGCTGAGCGTTAACATCAGCGATGATCGGGGTCTCAATATAATCCCCTTCTCAGCTTCCCAGACCGACCAGGTGCAGTTGCTTATCGACGGCAGTAAACTTTATAACATCAGCAACGATTTTGTGTTTGACATTGGCAGCGCCGTCGCCGGCCGGACAACCTGGTCCGTCGCTGCCGATAGCGGGCTTCACAGATTTCGATTCACGGCTTACGATCTGACGGGGAAAAAGGGTGTTTTGGATATGAATTTGAAAGTTTCATCACAGGAAACATCAAATAAAATTGACGGCGTCTATAACTATCCCAACCCTTTCAAACAAAGCACCTGCTTTACATTCAATCTGTATCAGGAAGGCGATGTTACCATAAAAATATATACCATCGGCGGTAGAATGATCAAAACTCTGACTCAAAGCGGCCGGAGCTTCGGCTACAATCAAATATACTGGGACGGACGCGATGCCGACGGGGACCTTTTGGCCAATGGTGTTTATTTCTATAAGGTCTCGGTCAAGGGAGCAGCTGGCGAGGCCAGCAAGATAGGCAAACTCGTGGTGATGAAATAAGAATAATATTAATAATAAACTGGAGATGACAGAAATGACAACCACAAAGATCAAGCTGTTACTGACCGTCGCGATGATCATATTGTCGACCGCGCAAGCCTGGGCCATATCGGAAGGAGGCGCCATATTTCTGATGATCCGGCCCGGTGCCCGGCCCAGCGGGATGGGCAGCGCCTTTTGCGCCATCGCCGATGACGCCACCGCCACCTATTATAATCCGGCCGGCTTGGCCTTCCTGAAAAGGAATGACCCGCTGTTAAATTACCAGGATATCAGGGACTGGAACCGGTTCCTTAACAGTTTCAAGGATTCTCCTGAGGGAAATGCTGTTGCCTGGGCTGATCTTAGTGATGCCGAAGGAATGATCATAAACCTTTACGGTTCTCCACTGTTATCTCAGAGCGACATCGCCGACTGGGATAGTTTCACAGCTGTTTTGACCGATACCGCCGGATTGGCCGGCAGAATAATATTCCCCCTGTTAAATGAAGATGTCCGAGCCGTCATCTCCGGGCACAAAACAGGAGAGGTTTTGGACAGCCAGACCAAGGCTGTTATTGTGTTCGCTTTGAACAAACGGATAAATGATCCGACCACTTATCAAGCCGCCGCCTGGAGCGGCGGGCCAATGCCGGAAACAGCTGCTAACATACTGGCCAAATACCGGATGATCCCGGACAGTCTGGGCTTTGCGTCCTCAAACGTTTCAGAACCCCAGGGTCTGGCCCAGAAGATCAAAAGCCAGGCCGATCCGGTGTCCCAGTACATTTACGGAAAGATGGCTGGAAAAACAAAAATATTACTGGCCCAAAGATATCAGGACAAAAATCCTGACAGTCTTAGATCTGTTTTGGCCGCAGCTCTTACCACTGTCTGCCGGCAGGCTGATTTTTACAAAGAACAGCGGTTTAAAAATATAGTTTTAAAGCCCGGGACTCTAGCTTTGGCCGGGAAAAATCTCAGTGGCGGAGCGCTGTACACATGGAACCAGGATCTTTTGCTCCAGTCTTATCCCGGTTTGCTGAACCTTCAAACAGCCGAGCTTTCGCCGGAAGACCTGCGTTTGCTTAACCGGATGGCGTTGGAATCATTGTTCGCCGGAACCATCAACCATTTTACATCCGGCAACAACAATGATACACTGGCGGCTTATCTCAGGGAAAAGACAAGGGAGACCGTGGGACAGGTATTTTTACAATATAAAGGAGAAGGCCCATTAGCCGAAGCAGAGCAACAGTTGTGGCTGGATGAACTGAACAACAACATACTGGCAGATACGCATCTTGTCCGCCAACAGGCTCCGGTCGGACGAAAGCAGAGCCAGTACC
>JAURWH010000123.1 GCA_030655055.1 bacterium | reverse complement strand
TCAAGGCCGAACAGGCTTTCCCAAAGTCGGCCCCCCTGGCCCAGGCCGCCGCCGAGGCGGCCTCCGGCCTGCTGGTGCCCAATCTTAACCTGGATCTGGATGAGGTGAACAATGCCCGGGCGCTGGCCCGCCACAATGTGTCCCTGGCCGTGGGGCAGGCGGCCAAGGGGGAGCGCCTGGTGGCGGCCTATCAGGTGATAGACGCCCCGGCCGCCCAAAAGCTCTACTCCCTTAAGGTGCGCCTGGACGAGATCGCCCTGGTTTCCCGCCAGGGCGGCTGGCGTTACCTTTTGACCCTGCTCTCCAGGCTTTTGGCTTTGGGATTCTTCCTGGGGATTTTGATAATCTACCTCTACCGTTTCCGGCCCGAGATATTCAACAACGATTCCCATCTGCTGCTTTTGGCGGTAGTGATCCTGCTGACCATGCTGGGCGGATGGATAGTACTGGGCCAGCAGCGGCTCTCGCCTTATCTGATCCCGGCGGCGGTGGGCCCGCTGATCATCGGTCTGATCTTCGACGTCACCCTGGGGGCGGTGGTGGCCATCACCGGCAGCCTGCTTTTGGGAGTGGTCACCGGTTTCAACTTCCCCCTGACCGTGGTGATGCTGGCCTCGGGCGCTGTGGCGGCCTTCGCCGCCAGGGACCTGCGGGGCCGGCTTAAGTTCATAGTCAAGAGTTTTCTGGCCATCAGCCTGATCAACATCCTGGCCATCGCCGCGGTGGAATACCTGAGGCAGGCCCCGGCCGGGCAGATCAAACAGGCATTGGCGCTGGGCCCGGCCAACGCCGCCCTCTCCGTGGTGCTGGCCCTGGTGCTGCTGCCGGTCTTGGAGACCGTCTTCAGGGCCACCACCGACTACAGCCTGCTGGAGCTGGCCGACCCCGATCAGCCCCTGCTGAAGCGGCTCTCGCTGGAGGCTCCGGGAACCTTCCAGCACAGCCTGCTGGTGGGCAACCTGGCCGAGGCCGCCGCCCTGGCCATCGGGGCCAACAGCCTCCAGACCCGGATCATGGGATACTACCACGATGCCGGCAAGCTGGCCAAGCCGGACTATTTCATCGAGAACCAGAACAGCGGGGTCAACCGCCACGACGGACTGGCCCCCAAGGTCAGCCACCTGGTACTGGTCTCCCACGTCAAGGACGGGGTGGAGCTGGCCAGGCAGCAGCGCCTGCCCCAGCTGATAGTGGACGCCATCGCCCAGCACCACGGCACCACCCTTTCCAAGTATTTTTACCTCAAGGCCATCCAGTCCAGCGAAGGCGGGGTGCTGGAATCGGACTTCCGCTATCCCGGGCCAAAACCCCAGTCCAAGGAGATAGGGCTGGTGATGCTGGCCGACGTGGTGGAGGCCACCGTCCGGTCGCTCAAGGACCACAGCACCAAGCGGGTGCGCAAGGTGGTCCGGGCCATCATCGCCGAGAAAGCCAACCAGCTGGAGCTGGACGAATCCAACCTGACCCTGCACGAACTGAACCTGACCGGGGAGGCCTTCATGCCGGTGCTGACCGCGGTCTTCCATCCCCGGATAGAATATCCCCAGACCAGCATGCTGGAAGAAAAACCGCGCTGATAATATTGCCGTATTTCATATGCCCGTACATTTTGAGCATCTGGTTCCCGTCCGGGATTTCAAACCTTCCAGCCTGAAGGCCCTGTTAGAAAGGATATTGAAGGATGAGTCCCGTCCGGACTGCGACCTGACCGTGATCTTCACCGACAGCGCCCGCCTGCGCCGGCTCAACCGCCGCTACCGGGGCAGGGACCGGGTGACCGACGTCATCTCCTTCGCCATGACCGAAGGGGCTGACTCCCGGTACAATGCAAAGGAACTGGGCGATGTCTTCATCTCCCTGCCCCGGGCCCGGCGCCAGGCCCGTGAATACCGGGTCACGGCCGGGGAGGAGATCAAACGGCTGGCGGTCCACGGGGTGCTGCACCTGCTGGGATACGACCATGTCAAACCCGGCCAGGCCCCCAAAATGCGGGGCCGGGAAGAATTCTATCTTTACGGGAATTGATCCCGCAACTTGAAACAAAAGGGAGTGCTTTAACTTTGGAAATTTCCATCTGGGGCGAACTTCTGCTGATCGCGGCGCTGATATTTTTCAACGGTCTTTTGTCCGCCTCCGAGATCGCCTTGATCACGGTGCGCAAAAGCAGCCTTAAGGAGCTGGCCCACCGCGGGGACCTGAGGGCCAAGTCGGCCTTAAGGCTTTTGGAGGACCCCTCCCGGCTGTTCGCCACCATTCAGATGGGCGTCACCTTCCTGGGCTTCCTGGCCTCGGCCGTGGCCGCCGTCTCCAGCTACAAGCTGGTGTCCCAGGCCTTGGAAGGCGTTCCCCTGGGCTTTGTTGCCAAAAACAGCCATCCCATCGCCCTGGCGTTGGTCACCGCGGTGGTCTCCTTCTTCACCATCATCCTGGGCGAGCTGACCCCCAAGAACATCGCCCTCAAGCATTCCCAGTTCATCACCCTGCTGGCCGCCAGGCCCCTGGAATTCGTGGCGGCGGCGGCCCGGCCGGCCATCTGGCTTTTGACCCGCTCCACCGACCTGACCCTCTCCTTCTTCGGGATCAAAAAGGCCCAGCTTTCCTCCAAGATCACCGAGGACGAGATAAAGGCCCTGCTTTCGGCCGGACACGAGCAGGGGGTGCTGGACAGCAGCGAGACCGAGATGATCCACGGAATCTTTGAGCTGGGGGACAAGACCGCCCGGGAGATCATGGTGCCCCGGATCGACATGGTGGCGGCCCCTTCGGACCTTCCCATCTTCAAGGCGGTCAAACTGATGGAGAAGGCCGGGCACTCCCGGATCCCGGTCTACCGCCAGACCATCGACAACATCGTGGGGATAGCCTACGCCACCGACATCAACAAGACTTTGCGCTCGGGGGTCAAGAACCAGCCGGTGGACGAGCTGGCCCGCCCCGCCCATTTTGTGCCCGAGTCCAAGAAGCTGGACGGCCTGCTGCAGGAGTTCCAGTCCTGGAAGACCCACCTGGCCATAGTGGTGGACGAGTACGGCGGCACCGCCGGGATGGTCACTTTGGAGGACGTGCTGGAGGAGATAGTGGGCGAGGTCCGGGACGAGTTTGACACCGAGGAGCCGCTGTTCCGCAAGATCGACGAAAGGTCCTACCGCATCGACGCCCGGATAGACATCGAGCAGTTGAACGAAGCCCTGGGCTCCGATTTTCCCACCGAGGGTTTTGAGACCCTGGGCGGTTTCATCTACGACATCGCCGGCAAGGTGCCGTCCTCCGGGGAAAAGCTCAAATGGCCTAAAGACCAGCCGGCCTGGGAGTTCACGGTGGAGGCGGTGCGCAAGCGGAGGATCATGGCGGTCCGGGCCAGGCGGCTGGTCAAACTGTCTTCCAAGGCCGGCCCGCCGGACGGCGCCGGGCAGAGCACTCCCACAGAATGAATGGCAAGAACCAATGATCCAGCGCACCGAAGCCGTCATCCTCAAGACCCAGAACTGGTCCGAGTCCAGCCGGATCGTCCACGCCTTTACCCGGAAATTCGGCCGGATGAAGTTCATGGCCAAGGGCGTCCGCCGCACCAAAAGCAAGTTCGGGGCGGCTTTCGATCCCGGGACATTATCCCAGGTAGTTTTTTACCGCAGCATCCGGTCCGAGATCCACACCGCCTCCGAGGCCTCGGTGGTTTTTTACCCCGGCCAGGCCTGCAGGACGGAGAACCTGGGGTTTTTGGCCCCGGCCCTGGAAGTGGCCTACCGGGCCACCGATCTGGAATCCCCGAATTTGGCCCTATTCAACAATCTGCTGGTGCTGATCAAGGCGCTGGAGCACAGCCCCGGCCCCCAGCATCCTCTGGCCGAGTTCTGTTTGGCCTCCATCAACAACCTGGGCTACCACCCGGTTTTGGACCGCTGCCTGGATTGCCGGAAGACGGCCCGGGATGAACTGTTCCTGTTCTCCCTTTCGCTGGGGGGGCTGCTTTGCCCCGGCTGCTGCAAAAAGCACGGGGAATCGGTGGCCCTGACCCGGCCGGTGCTGAAGGGACTTGATTTCTGGCAGCAGCATGATTACCTGCCGCCGATGGATACCGCCGATTCGCTGTTCCTGATCCGGCTGCTGGCCGAGTTCATCAACCACCACCTTTCCGGGCATTCCCGGCTGGTGTCGTTCAAGTACCTGCCCCGGAACTGAATTCAAATAATGTTGTATAAAGCACAAAGCCCCCCGCCGTTGGCGGGGGGCTTGTCGTTGGGCATCCATAGCCCATACATTAATGTATGGGCTATGGATTTGATGTGGATCATTATTTATGGTTTTTGTTCTGCCCTTTTTTCTTGTTCTTGACCGTCCCGGTCTTCCCTTCCAGCATCTCATGGAAAGATCTCAACAGTTCATTCTGGGGATCCAGCTCCAGGGCCTTTTCCACCATGCCCCTGGCCTCTTTGATCTTTCCCTGCTCCATCAGGCAGACCGCCAGGTCGTTCAGCGTCCCGACGTTGTTCTCGTCCAGCTCCAGCGCAAACTCCAGCATCTTCTGCCCCCGCTTCAGGTCGCCGGACATGAACACCGCCCAGCCCAGCAGGTGGGTGGTCTCGGGGTGCCCCGGCCTTATCTCCAGGCTTTTCTCAAACTGCTGGGCCGCCTCCTCGAACCGGGCCTGGTAGTTGTATAGCGCCCCCAGTTCCTGAAGATAGCCGGCTTCCTGGGGGTTAAGCTTGATGGCCGCCTTAAGATGATCCTCGGCGCGCTTGACGTCCCTTTCGGCGATCAGCAGGCCGGCCATCCCCCAGTGGGCGCATTCCAGTGACAGCGGTTCCTCTTGGGTGACCTTGGGCAGGTCGATCAACTCGGTCAGGCTGGCGATGGCCCCCGCCCGGTCCCCCTGCCTGGCGCTCAGGTCGGCCTGGGAAAATAGTTGCGCTATCTTATCTTTTAGTTCCGTCATCCTGTACCGGTCGGGTCAATATTTTAAGTTCGTCCATGATCTCTTCCCGGGTGCAGACATTCTTCTTGACCAGCACGTTGATCAGGGCCTGGATGGAAAGGGCGTTGGCCGCCACTCCCTGCTGAACGGTGATGGCCTTGCCCTGGGGCGGAATTTCTTTTTTCTTCCAAAACATATTGTCTATCTATCCGCTATTAAGCGTTTGATCTCTGCCGAGAAACTGTTTGGTGTTTGCCGTCCATTCGTTTGGTGTGCAAGCCAGCCATACTCAGGACAAGTATTGGTGTTCACTGTTAAGTGGCTCAGGCCTTTTTCTTTTTTCCCTTTGCCGTTTCGGCCTTCCGCCGGTCCATCCAGCTGCGCCGGTCGCTTTCCATCACCTTGCCTGTCTCTATCAGCCTTTTGAACTCTTCCTCGTTCAGGAGGCGGCGCCGGTCGGACGGGGTACGCTTGGCGGCAAGTTTTTCCCTGGGCACAGCTGGCTTCTTTTTGGGGACGGCTTTTTTCTTGGCCGCGATGGCTCCCTTTTTGATCGCTTTGGTTTTCTTTGCAGGCATTGGTCGTTTCTCCATTTTATTAAATGCTTTGACCGGTAAGTATTTTCAGGGCTTCCAAATATTTCTGGCTGGTCTTCTCCACCACCTCTTTGGGAAGTTCCGGGCCGGGATCCTGCTTGTTCCAGTCCAATGTGCTCAGGTAGTCCCGGACGAACTGCTTGTCAAAGCTGGGCTGGCTCTTACCGGCCTGGTATCCGGCCAGGGGCCAGAAGCGCGAGGAATCCGGGGTCAGCACCTCGTCTATCAGGATCAGGTCTCCGTTGAAATCACCCATCTCGAACTTGGTGTCGGCTATGATGATGCCCTTTTCTTCCCCGGCCTTCCGGGCCGCGGTGTAGATCGAAAGCGACAATCGCTTGACCTTCTCCGCCTTCTCCCCGCCAAGTATTTCCGACATCCTATCGAAGCTGATGTTCTCGTCATGCGCCCCGATCTCGGCCTTGGTGGAGGGCGTGAAGATGGGGCTTTCCAGCCGGCTGGATTCCACCAGGCCTTTGGGGAGCTCTATCCCGCAGACCTTCCCGGTCTTCTGGTAGTCCTTCAGCCCCGAGCCGGTAAGATACCCGCGGACGATGCACTCCACCGGCAGGGGCTTGGCCTTCTTGACCAGCATCGAGCGGCCCGAAAGTTCCTCCTGGTACTTGTGACAGGCGGCAGGGAAATCCGCCACGTCGACACTTATCAGATGGTTGGGCATGATACCCGACATTTTTTCGAACCAGAATTTGGAGATCTGGGTTAGCACATAGCCTTTGTGGGGAATGGCATTGGGCAGGACCACGTCGAAGGCCGAGATCCGGTCGGTGGCCACTATCAGCAGGTGTTCGCCCAGATCGTAGATGTCGCGCACCTTGCCCTGGGAGACCTTCTTGAGGTCGGGGAAGTTGGTTTGGGTGATGGTTTTCATAGGTAAATTATATTGCTTTGTTTATTTGTTGTATTTTGCTTCCGCGTCCTGGGATTTCTTCTCCACCTCCAGCCGCATCTTCTCCCGCATCTCCTCCAGCTTCCTGGCGATCTCGGGATATTTGACGGACAGGATCTGGGCCGCCAGGATGCCGGCGTTCCGGGCCCCGTCGATGGCCACCGTGGCCACCGGGATGCCCGACGGCATCTGGACCGTGGCATACAACGCGTCCACCCCGGCCAGGGCCCCGCTCTTCAGCGGCACGCCTATCACCGGCAGGGTGGTGTTGGCCGCCACCGCCCCGGCCAGGTGGGCCGCCAGCCCGGCCCCGGCGATGATGCATTCAAAACCGCTGCTGCGGGCGCTCTTGGTGAACTCGGCCACTTTCTCCGGGACCCGGTGGGCCGAGAGGATCCTGACCTGGGGGGTTATTCCGAATTCCTTCAGGGCCTCGACGGCCTTTTCCATAACCGGCAGGTCGCTGTCGGAACCCATTAAGACCGCTACTTGGGGGTTCGGCATGCTATAGTCTCCTCATAGGTTGGGGCAATTCATTAATTGCCCTTACTTGTTATCTTTTCCCGTTAGGACCAGGACTGCCGTGTCCCTACGTGATTGACATGATCTTGTATTTGATGATGCCGGAAGGAACCTTGATCTCCGCAGTGTCGCCCTTCTTCTTGCCCAGCAGCCCCCGCCCGATGGGGCTTTCCACCGAGATCTTGCCCGAGTCAAAATCGGCCTCATGCGGCCCCACCAAGGTATAGGTCTCCAGGCTGTTGTCGGAAAGGTCCTTGACCTTGATCGACCGGCCGAACACCGCCACCCCCTGGGCCAGCTGGCTTTCGTCTATCACGTCGGCCTGGACCAGGTCCTCCTGCAATTTCCGGATCCGTGATTCGATCAGGCCCTGCTTGTCCTTGGCCGAATGGTACTCGGCGTTCTCCGAAAGGTCGCCCAAGGCCCGGGCCTGGGCCAGGGCGGCCGATATTGTCGGCCGCTCCACCTTGACCAGATGTTCCAGCTCGGCCTTGATCTTGACCAGTCCCTCCTTGGTTACCACCACTCTGCTCATAATTGCCGCATAAATTTTATGTTTATATTTTTTTGCCCAATAGTTCCAATGCTTCCCCCGCCAAAAACAGGGATCCGGTCACCAGCACCAGGTCCTGGGCCGTGGCCAGTTCCCGGGCCCGGGCCAGCGCCTGGCCCAGGGATTCGGTCTCTATCACCGGCACCGCGAATTTCTTGGCCTCTTTCTTGATGGATTCAGGCGAGGCCGCCCGGGAATGCCTGGCCTTGGTGATGACAAGCACCCGGCTTTGGGGGACCAGGTTTGAGACTATGCCCCCGATATCCTTGTTGGCCGATATCCCCAGCACCAGTATCCTGTTTTTATCGGGATACAGCGTCTCCACCGCTTTTTTCAGCCGGTAGGCCGAATAATCGTTATGGGCCCCGTCCACTATCATCAGGGGGTGCCTGGAAACCGTCTGCATCCGGCCCGGCCAGTACACTTCCTTAAAACCCTTGCGGATGGCGGCATCCCCCACCTGCTGGTTGCGGAACTGCAAAGCCCTTAAGGCGGCGAAGGCGGCGGCGGCGTTCTCGGCCTGAAAATCCCCGGACAGCCCCAGCTCCAGGCCGGTCAGCTTGCCGAAGGTGCCGCCCAGGTCAATGCTTAAATGCTCCGGATCCTGCTCCGTTATTTTAAAGATCACATCCTTGCCCACCTGGAACAACCGGGCGTTAAGGTCCCGGCACCGGCCCATTATCACCTTCAGCGCTTCGGCCCCCTGGGGGGCGGTGACGATCAGGCCGTCCTGCCTTATGATCCCGGCCTTTTCTAAGGCGATCTCCTTCAGGCTTTCCCCCAGGATCTCGGTGTGGTCGTGGCTGATGTTGGTGATGACCGAGACCCTGGGGTTGACCACGTTGGTGCAGTCCAGGCGCCCGCCCACCCCCACTTCCAGCACCGCCCATTCGATCCCCATTTCCTGGAAATACAAAAAGGCCATGGCGGTCAGGATCTCGAACACCGTGGACCTTCCCCCGGCCGGGGAGGCGGTGTTGAATTTCTGCTTTTCCAAAAACGGCTTCAGGCAGTCCAGCCTTTGGGCAAAGTCCCGCTCCAGGATGTTCCGGCCGTTGATCCTGATCCGTTCGCAGAAACTTATCAGGTGGGGCGAAGTGTAGAGCCCGACCTTAAGGCCCTGGGCCCTCAAGCCGCTCTCGATGAAGGCCGCGGTGGAGCCCTTCCCCTTGGTCCCGGCCACCAGGACGGACTTGAAGGAATTCTGGGGGTTGCCCACCTGGCTCAAAAGCTGGCGGAACCCGTCCAGATTGTAGGCATCGTCATGATATTTCTGCCCCGGAGCCTTTTCCAGGTCCAGGAAGGACATCAGATATTCTGTGGCGTGCTGGTAGGTCATATGGTTGTTCGGTTGATTGTTCTGGATTGGGAAATATGGTTACGGCAGTCCCGGGGCCGCTTTATGGGCTTCACATATCCTCGTTCTTAAAGCAGAAGCGGCTGACCCCGCCTGCCCCCCCGGCCCACAAGCAGCCGTCCAGGGAGTACAGCGACCACACCTGCTCGTCCAGCAGGCCGTCGGCGGCATGGTAGACTTGGAACTGGTTCCGGCTTTTGACGAAGCGCACCAGCCCGTTGTCGGTGCCGATCCAGACGTTTCCCTGGTCAACCGCCAGACAAAGCCCCTGGCCGGCGGCGTAGTTCCCGGAACGGAGGAAGGTCCTATAACTGCCGTCCCTTTTGTTTCCGGCCAGCAGAAAATCATGGCCCAGCCACCAGGTGATGGTGTCCTCGGAAACGACCGCCGCCATTGCTTCTCCCAGCAGGGCCGGATCGGGGTCGCCATAATGCCTGAGCCTCAGGCTGTCCTGCCGGTCTAATTTCACGGCCCCCCGGTCGGTGGCCAGGTAGATGTATCTTTGGTCGGCGCTGATGCCGCAGATCTTGTGGTTCTCCAGCTGCGGCCAGAGGCTGGTGGTGGTCTTTATGCTCCGCTGGTACAGGCCCAGCCCGTAGTCGGTGCCGGCCCACAGGCTGTCGCCTTCCAGATACAGGCAGTTTATCCGGTCTGAAGGCAGTCCGTCGTAGGTGGTGATGTTACGGACGAAGTCGTCGCCCCTTTTGAAGGCCAGGATCCCCGAACCGGTTCCGGCAAAGACCTCCCGGTCATCAAAGGCCGCCGCCAGGATCAACTGAGAGGCCAGGTCGGCGTTGAACATCCGGTTCATCTGCTGCCAGCGCCCGCCATCGGCCCCGATCAAGGTGATCCCTCCCTGCCCTGCCAGGACCATTGCATTCCCGTAGGATGCGATGCCATTCACTCCAACGCTGGCCAAAAATCCCTTGGTGGCCTGGCTTAATTTGCGGGAAAAGGTGTCGTACTTCCACAACCCCAGGCCCCGGTACCAGACCCAGGCCTCGGTCCCGAACTTCTCGTAAGCCAATGCGGTGATGGGATGGATTACCGCCCATTCGTCCATCATCTGATAGGGAGACAGGCCCAGCAGTTGGACATCGGTCCTGATCCGTCCCAGGTCGGCCGGGCCCTGCCATTCCCTTATGGCCCCGCTGTCGGGGAACAAGGATATCGTTCTGGTCCAGCGGTCTAAAAGATATACTGCAGACTGGGTCCTGGCCCAGACCCCCCTCCCGTCAAAGGACAGGCCCTGCACCGGGGCCGGAAAGATCACCGGGCTGTAATAGAACTTGGAAAGGGAGTTGTAGGGGGTGACGCTTTGGCCCGAGACGAAATAGAAATCCCCGGTCATCTGATCCAGCCCGGCGAACTGAAAGTTCGCCGGAGGAGCCTGGGGCAGGAAGGAAAAATCCCACTTGTCCAGCAGCTTGTCGTAGCGGACCCCGCCGGAGCCGGTGAAGGCGTAAAGATAACGGACATCGGCTATCAGTGTCTTGACCTCTCCGGCCAGGGTGCTGCCGCCAAAAGCCTTGAACTGCTGCCAGTTCCGGATGTCGGCCCTGGCGCTGCTTCCAAAGGCCGGCAGAACTATCAGAAAGAATAATATTGAGCGGATAAGTTTGATATTTTCTCTATTGGTGTTAAATGTCTCTCCAGTCAGCTCCGGAACATACTCCAAAAGCTTTTCTATCCGCAGACGTTGTAGTGAGCGGCGTCGAACTATTTCACAGATATTCACAGATTATTCTATGCAAAATCATATTTGTAGACACAAAAAGGTTTGTTGTAATCTGCGTTAATCTGCGGATAAAGGTTTCCGAGTATGTTAGGTAATCATTTGGTATTATTTCACTTCCTGATGCCGGAAGCAGCTCGTCAAATGATCATTGACCATCCCGGCCGCCTGCATGAAGGCATAACAAATGGTGGTCCCCACAAAACTGAAACCCCGGGCCTTGAGGTCCTTTGACATGTCGTCCGACTGGACGCTGGAGGTGGGGATCTGGCCGACGCTCTCCCATTTGTTGTCCACCGGCTGGTATCCCACAAAGGACCAGATGTATTTCCCGAAGGTGCCGAATTCCTTTTGGATCTTCAAAAAGGCCTTGGCGTTCTTCACCGTGGCCTCGATCTTCAGCCGGTTGCGGATTATCCCCGGATCGGCCAGCAGCCGCTGGATGTCGGGCTGGGTGAACCGGGCCACCTTTTTGGGGTCAAAGTCCTTGAAGGCTTTTCTGAAGTTCTCCCTTTTGTGGAGGATGGTGCTCCAGCTTAAGCCGGCCTGGAAAGCGTCCAGCACCAGGAACTCGAAGAGCTTTTGGTCATTGTGCAGAGGCACGCCCCATTCGGTGTCGTGGTATTCCACCATTTGGGCGTCGTCCTGGGGCCAGGGGCAGGTTTGTTTTACAGTGATGGTATGGTCCCTCCGCCAATGCTGTTGAGGTTATTGTTTCAGCCTGTTTCTGGATTGGTGATCGCTGTTCATTTCTGCCGGGGCGGATTGGTCTTAGGGGCCGCCGGGGGCGGGATGAATGTGATTCCCGCTTCTTTCCTCACCTGTTCGATGTCCAGGGCCTTGATCCACTTGGGCAGGTTGGAGAACATTTTGTGGAAGCCAAAGCCGCCCTGGGTCATTTCCCGGATGGCCTCCTCCTTGCTCCAGCCCTGGACCGCCACCCGGTAGATGGCGCACATCGTTCCGGTGCGGTCGGAGCCGTGCTGGCAGTGGACCAGCACCGGAGCTCTGGCGCTGTCGGCCATTATCTTCAGAAACCGGACCACGTCCTCTTTTTCCGGATGCCAGGCCTTCATGTAAATGTGCTCCCGGACCAGGCCCGTGTTCCCCAGTTCATCCTGGTCGGAGTGAAACGACCTCAGGTTGACGACGGTCTTGATCCCCAGTTGTTTGAGATTATTCATTCCCAGGGTATCGGGCTGGGCGCTGCGGTAAAGATTTTCGCTGACCTGGAAAAGATTGGGCACTCCGGCCAGGCTCACCGGCTGGGCCCAGTTGTCCGGGCGCGGCCGGACGGGACTGCAGGCCAGGGTAATGACCGTGGTTAAAAGCAGGATGGGAATTACTATTTTACTGGTCTTATTTCTGGACCAAATAATGTTCTGCATTAGGCTGAAATATTCATTGCATTAGTTATTACCGGCTAGTACTCTAAATATTTCCGTTTGATAATATTTTTTCTTTCAATGTGTCTTGTTATTGAAGCTTTTCTCCCTGGGTGGAGGTGAATAATTACCGTAATTGTATTGCCTGTTTTATTACTAAGCCACCCTGGGCTGGTATTTTCCAGATAACGTATAAACAATGTGTCGGAACGGTAATATTGCCTAGGCATCCATGAATTTTCGACCACCCGATAATACTCCTTAAAATCACCAAATACTAAATAAACATCTATCACACCGCCTTCGTTCGCTTCTTTATAATTCGTGAAAAGATAAATGTCTTTTACCAAGGTTGCATTTAGGGCCCTGATATCGTATGGGACAAGCACAAATTCCGAATTAACCCAACCACCTTGGTCCGTACTTATATTGATATGATACCAAATGTTAGCGCGTGTATCTGAATAATATTTACCTGCAGCTATGCTATCTGCCTTAAATGGTCCGTTTTGCTTAGATAGAGTTGTAACTAATGGCGATTCTTCAGTATGGTCTTTATAAACCTTGACCTCCTTTACGGTAAGATACAGTGACTCTGAGGTCGTTTCGTGCTCACCTGGTGCACCGGTGCTTGCACCTGCAAATAATTCTTTGAAAATACTGCTCGGAATATTCTCTTCACATTTGTTCTCCTTTGTAAACGCGAGTTCACACGGTAACACGAGCCATATAAAACAAAAAAAGAAACGCCACATAAATATCCTTTCTCTATCTCCCTTTAAGGACAAAAGGGATTCCCTCTAAATATACGCGCGCCAATTCCGCCAGCAGAATGGCCCCCTTGGGTAAAACTTCTTCATCGACGTTGAACCTGGGGTGGTGCCAGGGAAAGGCCGTCCTGGCATCCTTGCAGCTCCCCAGCCTCAAGAAGGCCCCGGGAACTTTCTGCAGAAAATAGGCAAAATCCTCGCCGCCCATCAGGGGGTCGGGAATATGAGCCGCGGCCGACGGCCCCAGCAGGCTCCGGACAACGCCTTCGGAAAAGTGGATCATCCTGGGGTCGTTATACAGCACCGGATATCCCCGTTCATATTCCACCGCAGCCGTAAGCCCGTTGGCCCGGGCCGTGTTCTCGGCTATCTGTTTGATCCAAAGGGGCATCATCTTCCAGCTGTGGCGGTCGATGGACCGGGCGGTGCCCTCCAGCAGGGCGGTCTCGGGGATGATGTTGTGCTTGGTGCCGGAGACGAACCTGCCCACGGTGATCACCGCCGGCTGGGCCGGGTCAACCCTTCGGCTGACGATGGTCTGCAGGGCCGCCACCATCTGGGCCCCGGTGGTTATGGGATCCAGGCAGTTGTGGGGCCGGGCGGCGTGCCCGCCCCGGCCTTTGATGGTGATCTTGAAATTGTCGGAGGCGGCCATCATCGGGCCCTGGCGCAAGCCGATCCTGCCCGAAGGCAGGGACGAGTCCAGGTGCAGGCCGAAGACCGCGTTGACCTTGGGATTTTCCAGGGCGCCGGCGGCGATCATTCCCAGCGCCCCGCCCGGCGGGGTTTCCTCGCCCGGCTGGAACAGCAGTTTGACATTGCCCCTGAGGTTTCCTTTGTTCCCGGCCAGGATTGAGGCCGCCCCCAGCAGCATGGCACAATGTCCGTCATGCCCGCAGGCGTGCATCTTGCCGGGAATTTTGGAGCAGTAGGGAACCCGGTTCTCCTCCTGCACCGGCAGGGCGTCCATGTCAGCCCTTAAGGCCACGGTCCTTCCCTGGCCTTTGCCTTTTAGGAGCCCGATCACCCCGGTTCCACCCACCCCGGTCTTGACCTGCCACCCCAAGCGCTTCAATTCCCCGGCAATGGCCTTGGAGGTCAGGTCCTCGTGAAATGAAAGCTCCGGAGCTGCGTGTATCCTTCGCCTCCAGGCGATGACGTATTCTTTTAGTCGGATGTCTGAGGCTTTCATGTTCTTTTTCATCTTGTTGACAGCCTTTGTTTCCGCGTCTCTGGGAAGCGGGACAGACGTTCAGCCCACCGCCTGGTTCTTGCCGTTGGCCTTGGCCCGGTAAAGCGCCTTGTCGGCGCTGTCCAGCAGGCCGCTGTGGTTGTCGGAATCGTCGCCCAGGCTGGCCACCCCGATGCTGACGGTTATTCTGCCCTTGGGCATCACCGACTGGTTGGGGAACCTGTAATCGGCTATCTTCTGGCAGATCCTTCCGGCGATGATCACGGCCCCCTTCTTTTTGGTGTCTGGCAGGATTATGGCGAACTCCTCGCCCCCGTAGCGGGCCGCCGTGTCCACCTTGCGCACCGCCCGCTTCAGCACCTTGGAGACCTCCACCAGAAGCAGGTCCCCGGCGATGTGCCCGTTGGTGTCATTGTATCTTTTGAAATCATCCAGGTCCAGCATCAGCAGGGACAGCGGGTGCTGGTAGCGCCGGGCCCGCTCCACCTCCTCCTCGAACCGGTCATGGAAATAGCGGTGGTTGTAAAGCCCGGTCAGGCCGTCGGTCACCGCCGAGAGCAGGGTCTTTTCGTAGAGGTCCATTTCGATCACCTTGGGGTTGTCCAGCTTCTGCTGCAGGTTGGTGAAATAATCCAGCAGCGAGACCCGGATCCCCACGTTGCGGCCCAGCTTGGCAGCCAGCTCCAGCTTGTGCTTTAAGATGTTCTCCCAGTGGCTGCGGGCCTGCCCCTCGCTGAAACGCAGATGGGTCAGGGTGTAGATCAGGTCCCCGTAAAGGCTGGTGGTCTTGTCGATGAAACCGGCCTCCATCAGTTTGATCACCTCCTCGGTCTCCCCGTGGTCCTTGCCCAGCACCTCGATGATCTCCTTGGTGAATCCGTCTTTTTTGGACTTCATTTTGCACCTCGTTATTTACGGTGGCCGGGTGAAAGTCGGAAAACCTTACCGGTGGTATCTCTCCTGCGCCCTTTTCCAACCGCAGTTAAGCCGGATAATATTTTATGCCTTCATGCTTGTCTGCCATAGCTTTTGCGAAGGCAGGGTTTTCTTCAATCTATCATAAAACTATTCAACTGGACTTGCCGTTGATCTGGCAGCTTTCCTTGGGGGCGATGGGCGACATCTGGCGCAGCCTGGAGATCATGGCCGGCAGTTCGGCGATCACGTAGTCCACCTCCTGCTCGGTATTCTCCCGTCCCAGGCTGAAGCGCACCGAGCCCTGGGCCGTTTCGGTGGGCACCCCCATGGCCGCCAGCACGTGGGATGGCTCCAGCGAACCGGAGGTGCAGGCCGAGCCCGAGGAGGAGGCGATGCCCTTGATGTCCAGCGACAGCAGAATGGACTCGCCTTCTATGAACTCAAAGCTGATGTTGAGGGTGCCCGGCAGCCCCTGGGTCAGGGAGCCGTTGCGCCTGATATGGGTGATGTTTTTCTGCAGGCCCTGCCACAGCCGCTCCCTTAATCCGGAGAGTTTCAGGACCTGGGATTCCCGTTCCCCGGCCGCCAGCTCGGCGGCCCTGGCCAACGCCACTATTCCCGCCACGTTCTCGGTGCCGGCCCGGCGGTTTCTTTCGTGGCCGCCGCCGTGGATCAGGGAATGGAGTTTGGTGCCCTTTTTGATGTAGAGCGCCCCCACCCCCTTGGGGGCGTAGATCTTGTGCCCGGAGATCGACAGCAGGTCCACCCCCAGCTTTTTGACGTCGGTCTCGAGCTTGCCAAAGGTCTGGATGGCGTCGGTGTGGAAATAAGCATTCTGGGAATGACAGATGTCGGCGATCTCAGCCAGGGGCTGGATGGTCCCCACCTCGTTGTTGGCGTGCATCACGGAGACCAGGGAAGTTTCCGGTGTCACCGCCTGTTTCAGGGCCTCCAGGTCCAGCCGGCCTTCGGAGTCAACCCCGATGTAAACCGGCTTGGCCCCGTGGTGTTTTTCCAGATATTCAAAGGAATGCAGCACCGCATGGTGCTCTATTTTGGAAGTGACCAGGCCCGGCCGGCCGGCCCCATTAGCAAAAAACACGCCCTTGATGGCGTGGTTGTCCGCTTCGGTGCCCGAGCCGGTGAAGACTATCTCCGCCGGTTCGCAGTTCAGCACCGCGGCTATCTTTCGGCGGGAGTCCTCCAGGGCCTGGCGGGCCGCCCTTCCCTGGGCGTGAAGGCTGGAGGCGTTGCCGTAACCATTCTGATAGTAGGGCAGCATGGCCTCCAGCACTTCGGGGCGCACCGGGGTGGTGGCATTGTGGTCAAAATATACAGCGGGCATATAAGCCTCCCTAATGGATGGTTGTGCCGTTCCCTCATTAAGTCAAAAAGGACAGTTATAGTGTCTCAAGAGACCTGCCGCCAAAGACCGGGAGCGCTTGTCCCAGCCTGTTGAGGCATGGCTACTGCTGCCCCAGCAGTCCTTTGCGCACCGCTTCCTTCTTGCTTTCCAGGGTCAGCACCTTGTCCACCCGGTCATCTATCCTGATGGTGGTGGACACCCTTAAGGCCCCGGAAAGCAGGCATTTCTGGTGCATGGCCTGGGCCACCGCCAGAATGTCGTCCAGGCTTCCCTCCAGGTTGGTGCCCATGGCCGTGATCTCGAACTTCAGCCCCGAGCTGCGGGCCAGCCTGATGGCATCAACCACAAACTCGGAGATGCTGGGATTTAACGTTCCGACCGGGGTCACGCTGATCTCTGCTACCGGCATCGGGATCTCTCCTTAAGAAAATTATTTCTGGTCCTGGCTGGGCTTAAAAACTGCGGGGGAACTACTTCTTGACCGCGGCGGCCTTTTTTACCGACTTGGCGGTGAGATGCAGCACTTTCTTGCGCTCCTGCTTTTTGACCCGGGCTATTTTGAATTTAAGTCTCTGTCTTTTCTGCTTGTTCTTGCTTCTGGCCATTTTAATGCTCCTGTGAGTTTAGTTGTTTATCGTTCTGTTTTTTTACTGATTGGATAATTAATTTGGATTTTTTACGGGACGCAGACGCCGTAGTGAGCCCTTCGACACTGGCTTCGGCAATTGCTCAGCCCGGCGACTCAGGGCAGGCTCTGTCGAACTATCAACGCAGATCAAACTGATTTATCTTGAGCACCAGACAACTTTCATAAAACAATTCCTGTCCTTCGTGCCTGCCCGCCGAAGCCTTTGCGAAGGCAGGGTTTCCTTATAATAATCATCCCTAATCTTCTATGCTCCTGTCCCGCTTGAAGAACTTCAGCCAGTCGGCCACGTCGGTCTGCTGCGGCTTTTCATCGGGCCGGGGAGAAGCGGCCAGAATTTGCTCCGCCTTTTGGGCGAAGGCGGCCGAGCCCATGGTCTCCACGTTGCGCCTTTTGGCGAAGCCTGCCACCTGATTGTCGGAGCTGACCACCAGCAGCCGGCCCTTGTCGGCGCAGGCCTGGACCCTTTTCCGGATGTCGTCGTCGGCCGTTTTGGGGAAGGTTGAATAGGCCGTCTTTATCCCCTGGACCGTCTGCTGCCTGGGCTGGGATGATTCTTTTGGTCCGTCAAAGACCACCAGCACATCCTGGCCGGTGGCTTTCTTATAGCGCCGCAGCAGGTCCAGCATCCGCTCCCGGCCTTTCTGCTGGTTCTGCAGCAGCAGGGGCCGCACCTCTTTCCAGGCGAAGGCCAGGTTGTATCCGTCGATGATCAAAGAGCGCGGCATAACTAAAAGGACATCAGGCTTTGATGAAAATCCGGGCCAGCACATAGGCCAGGGCCGAGATGGCGGCCGCACATGGAATGGTCAAAACCCAGGCCCACAGGATCTGGCCGGCCACCCCCCAGCGCACCGCGCTCATCCGCTTCAGGCTGCCCACCCCCATGATGGCCCCGGTGATGGTGTGGGTGGTGCTGACCGGAACCCCCAGGAAGGAGGAGATGAACAGCGAGGTGGCCGCCCCGAACTCGGCGCAGAATCCGTCCACCGGCTGCAGCTTGGCCACTTTCTGTCCCATGGTCTTCACTATCCGCCAGCCCCCGGACATGGTGCCCAGGGCGATGGCCCCGTGGCAGGAAAGCACCACCCACAGGGGGATGTGAAAGGTCTTGCCCAAAAGCCCGGCCGAGAACAGCAGTCCGGCGATGATGCCCATGGTCTTCTGGGCGTCATTGCCGCCGTGCCCCAGGCTGTAAAAGGCCGCCGATACCAGCTGGCCCTTGCGGAAGATATGATCGACGTCCCGGGGCGAGGCCCGGCGGAAGATCCAGTGCACCGCCACTCCGTTCAAAAGCCCCAAAGCCATCCCCAGCACCGGCGAGATGAAGATGAAGGCCACTGTCTTCATTATCCCCGACCAGAGCAGGGCTCCGGCTCCGGCCTTGACCAGGGCCGCCCCGATCAGGCCGCCCATCAGGGCGTGGGAGGAACTGGTGGGCAGACCTACGTACCAGGTGATCAGGTCCCAGACGCAGGCCCCGATCAGGGTGGCGAAGATGATGTGGGGGTCCATCACCGAGATGTCCACTATCCCCCGGCCGATGGTCCCGGCCACGTGCAGCCCGAAGAACAAAAAGGCGATGAAATTGAAGAAGGCCGCCCAAAGCACCGCATTGCGCGGTGACAGCACCCTGGTGGATACTATGGTGGCGATGGAATTGGCCGAGTCGTGAAAGCCGTTCAGGAAATCGAAGAACAGGGCCAGAACTATCAGAAAGAATATGAAGGGCGTCATAATATATGCGTCAGCTGTTCTTCACCAGGATGGATTCGATGATGTTGGCCACATCCTCGCAAATGTCCAGGCAGGTCTCGGCCCCCTCAAAGGTCTCCTTCCACTTGATGGTGGCGATGGGGTCGGTGGAATTGTCGAACAGGCTGCCGATCACCGTGTCCCGCAGGTGGTCGCCCTCGTTCTCCAGCCGGTTGATCTCGATACAGCTGACCAGGATCGGCTTGTGGTGCTTGCTGTGGCGCAGGCCGCTGAGGGCCTTGGCCAGGGCGCAGGAGGACTGCTGGATCAGCAGGGAAAACTGGACCATGTCCTTGTTGACGGTGTTCAGTTTGTACATCCGCATCCGCTTGGACACCGAATAGATCATGTCCACCAGGTCGTCCAGCTCGTGGGCCAGGGCGTATATGTCCTCCCGGTCAAAGGGGGTGATGAAACAGCGGTTGAGCTTGTCGATGATGTCGTGGGTGATCAGGTCGCACTGGTGCTCGATGTCGCTCATTTTTTCGATGTTGGCGTCGTCGAACTGCCCCTTTTCGGCCATTTCCCGGAAATGGGAGGCGGCGATGGTGATGATCTCGGCCTGCTTGTCGAACAGGTCAAAGAACTGTATTTCCTTGGGTATCAGGCTGAATCCCATTATCTCTCCCGGTTAATAATTCTGATATTTTTAATTTGTGGGTTTGCCGCGGCAGCGGGGGGGGTATCAGGGTTTCGAATTTGCCAAGATTCAGCTACTTGTTCTGCCCGGTCTGCAGCAGCTT
>JAURWH010000122.1 GCA_030655055.1 bacterium | reverse complement strand
CGTGTTCCTGTTCTCCGGGGACATCAAGGGCAACATCCGGCTGAACAAGGATCTGTCCGATGAAAAGGTGAGGGAGATCGCCCGCCAGGTCCACGCCGACACCTTCATCGAACGGCTGCCGCAGAAATACGACCAGGAGGTCAAGGAGCGGGGGGTGACCCTTTCTTCCGGGGAGCGTCAGCTGCTGTCCTTTGCCCGGGCCCTGGCCTTTGACCCGCCGGTGCTGGTGCTGGACGAGGCCACCGCCAACATCGATTCGGCCACCGAGAAGCTGATCCAGGACGCCCTGGATATTTTGATGCGGGGCCGCACCTCCATAGTCATCGCCCACCGGCTCTCCACCATCAAGCACGTGGACCGGATCTACGTCCTGCACAAGGGACAGATCAAGGAAGTGGGCACCCACCAGGAACTGCTGAAGAAGCGCGGGGTCTACTACAACCTCTACCAGCTGCAGCACGGCAAAGAATCCGAATGACCGGAGCTTTTTATAAGGAAGCCAGGAGATCATGAAATTATTCCTGCATTCATGGCTTCCTGATAAGTTAAGAAAGGACCATTGATGATTGAACCTCGAAAAGAGATCATCCGCGTTTGCCATAAGCTGGACACCCTGGGCTTCGTGCCCGCCACCGACGGCAACGTCTCGGCCCGGCTGGATGGCCAGAGGATCCTGATCACCCCTTCCATGCTGCGCAAGGGGGACATTCGTGAATCCCAGCTGCTGGTGACCGACCTGGAGGGAAAGGTGCTGGCGGGACGGGGGAAACCCTCTTCGGAGATCAAAATGCACCTTTATGCCTACAAGATGCGGCCGGACGTCAAGGCCATGGTCCACGCCCACCCGCCCTTTGCCACCGCCTTTGCCGCCGCCGGGCTGGACTTAAAGGCTCCCCTGCTGCCGGAGGTGGTTCTGACCGTTGGCCCAGTTCCCCTGGCCCGGTATGCCACGCCCTCCACGGAAGAAGTGCCCCGGTCAATGGCGCCATTGATCAAAGAACATCAGGCCCTGCTTTTGGCCAACCACGGGGTTTTGGCCCTGGGCCGGAGTTTGGAGGAAGCCTTGCAAAGAATGGAGCGGGTGGAGCACCTGGCCAAAATATCCTTTTTGGCACAAGCCCTGGGCCGGCCGAAATATTTAGACAAAAAACAATTGCAGGGACTGCTTGACTTGTAATTAAAAATATAGTATATTTTTAGCATGTAATGATAACGAACCACTAATTCAATAAAAGGAGCTACGGATGAAACAGATCAAACTGTATTTGGCCTTGGTTATGATCGCTCTGGCGGCCTTCGGTTGCAGCAAGGACACCCCGACCGAGACGCCCCCGCCAACAGCGGACCCCGCCGTTACCCAGCAAACCTATGCCGCCAGCGCCGGGGAAGGCATGGCCACGGCCTGCGATGCCGGCATCAGTGATTTCAGCGGTTATCTTTCCGGATTTAAGAAAACCTCCGGCAAGGCAGACTATGATAGCACTTATTGGTGGGGGCCCGATGGCAGCGGATGGTATTACTTGTATTGGAACACCTCCGGGATCATCTACCCCGACAGCGCCGGCAGCGACACAACCAACTATTCTTGGCTGTGGAAGATCAAATTCAGCCCGACGGTCGTAGCTCCAGATACCGTGGAGTGGTACTGGACATATAGCGATACATCCACCGCCTACTTTGAGTATCATGGCAAGGTTATGCATGACTATGACGCCTTGCATATCAAGGGATTCTGGACCTGGGGAGTATATTCACCGGCCAGCTACGATTTCACCTGGTCATTTACCTTCGACAGCGTCAGCATCGCCGCCAACGATTATCAGGGACATTATACTCTTACCTGCAGCAATTGGCCCTGTTACACCGGCAGCGGCTATGAACTGGGCACATTAACCGGCGACTACCGCTTTACTGTTGATGGTTCCGGCACAGGCTCTCTCTCCCTAAATAGCACCGAAGTGGTTCGTTATGTGTTCTACGCCATGTCAGACACCACCAGGGGCTATTACACCTTGCTGGCCGAAAGCTGGGCCACCCAGCACAGTTTTGGATCAAAATAATATTGCGTCTATGGCGCATCAAATAAGGCGGGAGAGCTTTGCTCTCCCGCCTTATTTATTGTCCTCGCTGGTAATGCCTGATCAATCTATTACTGGACAGTTTTGGGCCAAACCCTCCGCCCGGCCACAAAGACCTGCACTATCTCCCGCTGGTCCCATTTAAAGATCAGGTCATACAACAACTCTTCGGAACCGGGAGCCTGCATGTCCGACATCCTTATCACCGAAAAGTCGGCCTGCTTGCCTGCCTTCAGGCTGCCGATGTTTTTCTCTAGTCCCAAAGTTTTGGCACCGCCCAATGTTGCCAGATAGAACAGCTGGGCCAAAGGCATGATGTTAATGTAATAGGCGTCGCGCATCACGTCGAACATGGAGAAGGACGGCCCGGCCCCCACATCGCTGCCCAAAGCCAGCCGGGGATAATCCTCCCACTGCTCCACCGGAAACCTGCCCGAATGCAGGAACAGGTTGGAGGACGGGCAATGCACCATTGCGCAGCCCCGCTTTTGGACCAGCAGTCTCTCGCTCCGGGAAAGATGAATACCATGAGCCAGGAGCGTCCGGGGGGTCAAAAGGCCGGCCCGGTCGTAGACCTCGGCATAGCTCTTGGTTTTTGGGAAAAGTCTTTTTACCTCGGCCAGTTCCTGTAGGTTCTCCGAAATATGGGTCTGGATGTGAACATCGTATTTATTGGCGAAATCGCCCGCCGCCTTCAGCAGTTTTGGACTGCAGGATGGCGCGAACCTGGGGTTGATCGAAAAAAACAAACGGCCGGATGCCTTATGATATCTTTCATAAAGCCTCCGGCATTCTTCCATTGCGGTTTCAGGGTCTTGCTTAAGTTCTTTGGGCACGTTTCGGTCCATCAGGGTGTACCCGATGATTGCCCTGACCCCCGCCCTTTCGGCCTGCTCAAATGCCGCCCGGACCCCGGCCCCGTAATTGGTGTACAGCGCGGCGCAGGTGATCCCGTTGGACAACAGCCGTTGGTAGAATTTTTTAGAGACCAGGGCGGCGTGTTTGGGGTCCTTGCACTTGCGCTCGGCCGGAAAAATGTGGTTCTTTAGCCAGCCCAACAGGGTGTCGCCGCTGCGGCCCCGCACATAGTACTGGGAAAGGTGGGTGTGGCAGTCTATCAAGCCCGGGATGATGAAGGCGCCGGGTGGGACCTTTATTATTGCTGCGCCCAGCATTGGCGCCTGCTGGCGCTGTCCGCAGTACAGGATATGCCCGTCTTCATTGAATATCAGGGCCCCGTCCTTTATAAACCTGCACTTTTGGGGGCTTTCCGGGTTGAGTATCCCGGCGTTTATCTGGTATCTTTTGACCACCTTAACTTGACTTCAGCAGGTTTTCAAATTCCGTCTCATCGACCACCCTCACCCCCAGCGTTTTGGCCTTGTCCAGTTTGGACCCCGGTTCGCTGCCGGCCAGCACCATGGATGTCTTCTTGGATACCGAGGCTGTCACCTGCCCGCCCCGGCTGACGATCAGCTCGGTGGCCTGCTCCCGGGTGTAGTTCTGCAACGATCCCGTCAAGACCACGGTCATACCGGCGAAGGTCTGGGGAACTTCTGCCCCATCGGCCGACTCCAGGTTGACCCCGGCCTTCTTAAGTTTATCCAGGACCTGCCGGTTCTTCCTATTGGCAAAGAAATTCTCCACCGAACTTCCCACCGCGCCGCCCAGGCCGTAGATATTGGAGATGTCCTCGCAGGTGGCTTTCTGCAAGTTATCCAACGACCGGTATCTCTGGGCCAGCAGCCGGGCCGCCTGGGCACCCACATTGTCAATTCCCAAAGCCATTACCGCCTTCCAGAAGGGATTGTTCTTGCTTTTTTCGATCCCCTCCAAAAGGTTCTCGGCCGACTTCTTTCCCATCCGCTCCAGCTTCATCAGCTGCTCGCCGCGGAGGGAGTAGATATCCCCATAATCATTGATCAGCCCGCCGTTGACCAGCGCTTCCACCATTGCCGTGCCCAGGCCATCGATGTCCATGCAGGAGCGCGAGGCAAAATGCTCTATCCGCCCCTTTACCTGGGCCGGGCAGGAGACATTGAGACAGCGCCAGGCCGCCTCTTCCGGATTGCGGGTAAGCGGCTCGCCGCAGGAGGGGCAATTCTTGGGCATCTTCACCGGTTTGGCATGGGACGGCCTCTTTTCCAGGACTACCTTGATTATCTGGGGAATGATCTCCCCGGCCTTTTCCACAAAGACCGTGTCCCCGTAGTGAATGTCCTTTTTCACCAGCTCGTCCTCGTTGTGCATCGAGGCCCGGGCCACGGTTGAGCCCGACAGCAGCACCGGTTCAAGGATGGCCACCGGCGTCACCACCCCGGTTCGGCCCACGCTGAACTCCACATCCTTAAGCACTGTGGTGGCTTGCCGGGCCGGGAACTTGTAGGCCATGGCCCAGCGGGGACTGTGGGCGGTGGCGCTTAAGGCTTTCTGCTGGGCAAAGGAATTGACCTTGACCACCATCCCGTCGGTCTCGTAATCCAGCTCGTCCCGCTTGTTCTCCCACTGGTCACAGTAATCGATCACGCTCTGGATGTCCGGACAAAGTTTGATGAAAGGGTTGACCTTGAACCCCGCCTGTTTGAGGGCTTCCAGGGTGGAGTAGTGGTCTTGCAGCGCCGCCGGCGCCTGCCCCACCCCGTAGATGAAGACGGAAAGGCGGCGCCGGGACACAGCCTGGGGATCAAGAAGCTTAAGGGTTCCGGCGGCGGCATTGCGGGGGTTGGCAAAGGGCGCTTCGCCCGCTTCCTCCTTCTCCCGGTTAATGCGTAAGAACTCCTGGCGCGGCATATAGACCTCGCCCCGGGCCTCCACTTCCTGCAGTCCGGCGGCTTTGGGTGATAAAGCGAGCGGAATGGCTTTGATGGTCTTTATGTTGGCGGTGACGTCGTCGCCCTTGGTCCCGTCGCCCCGGGTGGCGCCCTGATGTAACCTGCCATTCCGGTACTGCAAAGACACCGCCAACCCGTCTATCTTCAGCTCGGCCACGTATTCGTATTTTTGCCCCTCCAGGATCTTGGCCACCCGGGCGTCGAACTCTCTCAGCTCGTCGGCTGAATAGGTGTTGTCCAGCGAAAGCATCTGCGTCTGATGGTTCACGGTCTTAAAGGACTGCAGGGGCTGGCCGGCCACCCTTTGGGTGGGCGAGTCTGTGGTGACCAGTTCCGGAAATTCCCGCTCCAGCCCCTTCAGCCGCTGCATCAGGGCATCGTACTCGCGATCGGAAATGGAGGGATCGTCCAGCGCATAGTAGCGGTGGTCGTGCCCGGCTATCTCGGCCCGCAGTTTTTTTATTTCCTTTTCGGCTGTTTCCCGGTTCATCTGAATACTCTGAAGGTTATTGTGGAAAATCATGTAAATCCTGTCTTTCCCGGATGAGCCCCGGTCCGGTCATCCCAGGTTTTCCTTGACACCAATAGCATACTATATTATAATGATTTCGTCAAGACACAAGATGCACCTCGCCACCATGGCACAAAGACACCAAGCTACATCGTGCATTGTAACTTGTGAATGGTAATCTTTGTGCCTTAGTGTCTTTGTGGCAAAAGAATAACTGATAGATGAACAACTTTTCCAAAAAACAAATATTCACTGTCCTGATCCTGACCCAGGTCGTGATCAGCGCCACCTACATGATGGCCAAGTTCGCCCTGCGGGAATTCTCGCCGTTATCCCTGGGCGTCTACCGCTTCCTGCTGGCCGGGGCGGTGTTCGCCGGGCTTTTGCTGTGGCAGAAAAAATTTATCCTGCCGGCAAAGGAGGACCGGAAGACCTTTCTGCTGCTGGCCTTTCTGGCCGTGCCCTTGAACCAGGGGCTTTTCCTGTATGGGATGAAATACACCTTTGCCGCCCACGGCGCCCTGATGTACGCCGCCACGCCCATCATGGTGCTGCTGCTGTCATCACTGTTCCTGGGCGAGCGGCCCACCGCGCTTAAGATCACCGGGATAGCCCTGGGATTTCTGGGCATCATCCTGGTGCTGTTCGACCAGGGAATTCACCTGTCGGCCCGGACCATCAAGGGCGACCTGCTGCTGATCGTGGCCGTCATCACCTGGGCGGTTTACACCATCATCAGCAAAAAGCTGTTGAAGAAGTATCCCCCGCTGGTGGTCACCGGGTACGCCCTGGGCCTGGGCGCGCTGATGTTCGTTCCCTTTGGCCTGCCCGCGGTGATCCGGCAGGACTACGGCCAGATAACCAGGACCGGCGTACTGTCGCTTTTGTACCTGGCGCTGATGACCTCGGTGCTGGGATACCTGGTCTGGTCCTGGGGACTTTCCAAGCTGGAGGCCACCAAAGTTTCGGTTTTTTCCAACCTTCAGCCGATAATAGCCGCATTGCTGGGTTGGGCCTTTTTGAGCGAGCCCATCACTTTGAGATTCGCCATCGGGGCGGCGGTGGTGATCGCAGGAGTGTTCCTGGCCGAGAAGGGCTGATCTTTTGAACCCTGTCGCGAGGCATGGACCGCGTAGTGCGGTATGTTTTGCATACGATGGGAACGACCAGATTTGTGGCCAATATTGCGATCTAACTTAATGCCAGAAAAAGCCGGAAAAATTATTTCCGGCTTTTTTTATTTTTATCTTGCATACGCTTGTTAATTGTAGTAACATAAATTGTTCATATAATAGTTGATGGCCTGTTATCAAAATACATTATGCCTTTAAAACAGATCTTCAACGGCTTTACCTTGGGCTTCATTTATGCCTTGGACGCTGCCATGAACTCCGGCATGCTGGAGACCATCATTACCAACGGCGAGATCTGCCTGATTTGCGCCTGTCTGTCGAATATTGCCCCGGCCTGCCATAAAAGATCATCGGTAAAACATTAAGACCCCCAGACTGCCATCTTTGGTCAGCCCTTTGGGGGCTTACCTTTTTGGGCTAATTTTCATGAGGGCATTTTCCTTCCTATTGATATGTTTTCCGGCAAAAAAGATGAAACCGGAGAACGGATTTAAGTCTCTAATGCTTTAGAATAAGGACGAATTGCGTCTTCACCGAGAAATAATTACCACCTAAAACTCCATCGGAGGCATTATGAAAAGATCCCTGCTGTTCCTTTTGCTCCTCGCAACGGTCCTGAGCCAGGCTGGTTGGGCTGCCAAAAAAGCGAAGACAACCTTTGCCGAACCACCCCGGGACAATTTCCGGTTTGTGGTGCTGGGAGACCGCACCAACACTCCCAACCAAAAAGCCTTTGAAATGGTGCTTAAGGATATTGAGCGGATGCGTCCCGATTTTGTGGTGACGGTGGGCGATCTGATCGAGGGCTACAAGGATTCGGCCGGAACGGTCAGGGACTGGGACCAGACCCTGCCGGCGCTCAAACTGCTTTCCTGCCCGGTGTATCTCACCCCCGGCAACCATGACATTACTACCCCCGATGTCCGCAACCTTTTCATTAAAAAGACCGGCCGCAATCCCTACTACTCCGTTGACCACCAGAACAGCCATTTTATCATAATGGATAATTCCCTGGTGGAAACCGCCGACAGGCTGGATGAAGCCCAGTTCAAATGGCTGGAGAAGGACCTAAAAGCCCTCAAGAACAAGGCGGGGATCTACGTCTTTATGCACAAGCCCCTCTGGGCTGCTGGAATAGGGGCCGGCAAACCTGACCGGCTGCATGACCTTTTTAAGAAATACAAGGTGACCGCAGTGTTTACCGGGCACTGGCATCAATATGCTTCCGAAGTTTACGACGGCATCCGCTACGTGGTGATGGGCAGCTCCGGTTCGGAGATCGGACCGTCAGAGAATCCCAGCCTGGCTGTCTTTTACCAGTATCTTTGGGTCACCGTCAAGGACGGGAAAGCCAGCCCGGCGCTGGTGCGGGCCGGGAACACCTTTGATCCGGACTGGGTCAACCTTAAGGAAGAGATTTTTGCCTATAATGGGATCTGGCCGGCCGTTGAATTACGGGGACCTTCATTTCTTGAAGGGAAAACCCCCAAGGAATTCCAAGCGGACCTGAAACTGTTCAATATGACCGACAAGAACATCAAGACCAAAGTGCTTTGGGAAATAGGCAAGAATTGGCAAGCCCTTGATCCGGAGACCGAAGTGGAGATCGCCCCGGGAGATACCTTGAAAAAATCCTTTAAATTCAAAGGCTCTGGTATTTTATATCCCCTGCCCCTGATGAAAGTATCCTATCCTTTCGGCCGGGACAAGTTTTTCAACATAGAAAAATACGCCCCGGAAATTGCCAAGATAATCGAATGTCCCAAGACCAAGAAGGCCCCGGAGATCGACGGCAACATAGACGGCAGTGAATGGTGGGGGGCGGCCAAGGCGGTGGAGTTCTGCCAAGCCTATACCGACCCCGCTCAAACTGATTCCACAAAGTTCTATTTCCTGCACGATGCCGAATACCTTTATGTGGCGGCGGTATGCCGCGACACGGCCATGGCCAGGATCAAAGCAACCATGACCGTCCGTGACCAGCCGGTCAACAGGGACGATTATGTCGGCTTTTTCCTGGCGCCCGGCAAGGACACCGTTTACCAGATCTATGTCAACCCGATGGGCACAATCTGGGACCAGATGGTGGACAACGTCCGCGACGTAAAAAATGAGGGTTGGAACGGCAATTACCAGATTCAGTGCGCCCGCAAGGATAATGAATGGATCATGGAAATGAAGCTGCCGTTAAAGGACATCGGCTTGGCGAAACTTGGCAAAGACAGCCAGCTTCGGATGAACCTCCGGCGCAAGCAGCAATCCAAGAATCAACTAGTTTTTTGGACATACAACTGGGATTACCTCACCCAGAATTACGGCATCTTAAAATTCAAATGACGGAACCGGGCCTTCCCTGGCCCTAAATTACTTGACCTCTTCTTTTCTCTCTATGGGGAAGGGGATCAGAAAGATTACCCCTTAAACATGCTCATAGCCTTCAACAAGCCCTACGGAGTGCTGTCGCAGTTCACTGCCGACGGCTCCAAAAACACGACCCTGGCCGATTTCCGCTTTCCCAAGAACATCTACTCCCTGGGCCGGCTGGACGCCGACTCCGAGGGTCTGCTGTTTTTGTCCGATGAGCCGGAACTTAACGCTCTTTTACTGAACCCCGAGCGCGGACACTCCCGCACCTACTGGGCCCAGGTGGAGAACATCCCTTCGGACCAGGCCCTAAAAATACTCCAGGCCGGAATCGTTGTCGAGCAGCAGGAAACCCTGCCCTGCTCGGTGATGATCCTGTCCCCCCAGCCGGAGATCCCCGCCCGCATCCCGCCCATCAGGGTCCGGAAGAACATCCCCGACTGCTGGCTGGAGATCACCTTGACCGAGGGGAAGAACCGCCAGGTGCGCAAGATGACCGCGGCGGTGGGTCATCCCACCCTGCGTCTGATCCGGGTGAAGATCGGCAATTATTCCCTGGGGGACCTTAAGACCGGCCAGTGGAAGGCTATCGACAAGAAGACCAGGATAAAAATATTTGCCGGCCGGTGATCCTTTTAATTGCCCGGCAGACCACCGCCTCCCTTACTGTTGGGACTGGGCAGTCCTTCGGGCTGTCGATAAAAAACTAATACGGATCATTCTATGAAATTTGTATTCCGGGTGGCCGCAGTTTTGCTGGTTGCCGCCGCCGCAATGTTCCTGTTCAAGGCTTACCAAAAACACCGGTTGAAATTGGAACAGACGGCCCGGCGGGAACAGGCGGTGGAGCTTTCCAACCGGGCGGTGGCACTTTCCCAAAAAGGAGAGTTTGCGCAGGCGGCCAGACTCTTGAAACAGGCCCTGGGCCTGGCACCGGGAGACTCCGGGATCCGGGCCAATCTGGCCACGGTATACGGCAATGAGATGGTCTTGAACTACCGCCAGGGCGATTTCCAAAAAGTGCTGGAACTGGGGGCCGCCGCCAGGCAGGATTCTCTTATCAGCTCCGTCATATATTATCTTAATGCCCAGGCCTTTTGCCTGGACAACCGGAACGATTCGGCCATCTGCCTGCTGGAAACGGCCAACCGCGCCCTGCCCAACAACGCGGACATCGTCCAGCGCCTAGCCCAGTTAACCAGGGAGAACCAGACCGAGCAGGGCTTTGAGCAGGACCGCAGCGGTTATTTTGAGATCCGGTTCGAGGGGGCGGAGAACCGTGAAGTGTCCGGCCAGGTGCTGATGCTGCTGGAGGAGATACGGGACCGGGTGGGCAGCGAGCTGGGTCACCGCATCCGGGGCAACACCAGCGTCATCCTCTACAGCGACCAGCAGTTCCGGGACATCACTCATCTGGCCTCCTGGGCCGGCGCCGCCTTCGACGGCCGGATTCGGATCCCGGTGGCCAATTACCAGAACGACCGGCAGCTGCTTAAGAATGTGCTGACCCATGAATTCACCCACGCCGCCATCTACGACATGACCGGCGGACGATGTCCCGCCTGGCTGAATGAGGGCCTGGCCATGCTGCTAGAAGGCCTGGTGCCAAAGGCGCAGGTTTATCTCCCCCTGCAGGAACTGCAAAAGCCCTTTACCGGATTGGAGCCAGACCAGGCCCTGCAGGCCTACAAGGCCAGTCTCTCGGCCGCCTATTATTTGACCAGCCAGTACGACTGGGCCTTCGTCCGTTTGCTTTTTTCCAAAATACAGCAGGGTTCCGGTTTCGCCCCGGCCTTCAGGGAAACTTATGGAATAAGCGTTGATGAATTTGAGCAGCGTTGGAAAGACAGTCTTAACAAATAAAACCTCGGAGGTTGTACAATGTTGCGAAAATATTGTTTTGCGGTTCTTCTGGCCGGGCTGGCTCTGGCGTTGCTCTCCTGCACCAAACGCAAGCCGGAGGAGATAGATTACGCGCCCGACTCTCCGTTCAACCCTTACCCGCCGGACTGCGCCACAAACGTTGACCACACCACTCTGGATGTTACTTTACGCTGGACCGCCACCGACCCCAATTCCGGCGATGTCCTGACCTATGCCATATATTTTGACACCCTGAATCCACCCGAAACTCAGATGATTTCCGGCTTATCGTCGCCGAGCCATTTCATGACCGGGCTAAGCTATAATACCACTTACTATTGGAAGCTATATATCACCGACGACAAGAGCGTAACCACCTCGGGACCGGTCTGGAGTTTCACCACCTTGCCGCATGCCAATACCGCACCCGTTACTCCAACTTACCTGGAGCCGTTAAATGATACCATTGGCACTTACCCCACCTTACAGCTGGCCTGGAGCAGTTCAGAACCAAATGGGATAAGCGATACTGTGAATTTTGACATATATCTCGGTCCGACCGTTGTCCCCTCGCTCATCAAATCCACTCCGGGCTTTAGCTGCCTAGCCTGCTGCCTTGATTACAGCACCCTTTACCGATGGCAGGTGATCGCCACCGACAATCACGGAGCGGTAAGCGCCGGGCCGCTGGCCCGGTTTACCACCCGCGAAAGCCCCTGGTTTCTGCGAGAACCAATGCCTCTGCCGCGGCAAGGGTTTGCCACAGCTACCGCTAACAATAAGATATTCGTTATCGGAGGAACCGACGAAAACAACACCGCCACCGGAACGGTTCAGCAATATGATCCCGGGCTAAACAGCTGGACGATAAGGAATCCAATGCCTACGCCCCGTTACAATCTGGCGGCCGCCACGGTCAATGGTCTCATCTATGCCGTAGGAGGGAAAAACATCACCGACTCCATCGTCGGGGCCACCGAAGTATATGACCCGGCCACCGACAGCTGGACCACTAAAAGCCCAATGATCGTGCCCAGGTACGGCCTTACCGCCCAATCGGTGAATGGCCTTATCTATGCCGTCAGCGGCCTCTATCCTGCCATCTCCCGAATTTATGCAGTTGTAGAAGTATACACCCCGGCGACAAACCGATGGATCAAATTGAAAAAGCCCCGGGGCATAGTGGTGTGGCCCCCTTATGCCAGAATCAATACCATGTCGGGCGCGATAACCGGAAAAATATATGTTGCAGGGGGCTTCGAGCCGTGGAATAACACTTTTTCCAATGCCCTTAACATTTTTGATCCTTCAACCGGAGGTTGGTCTTACGGGATGGAACTTTCCGGCCCTCGTACTGCAGGCCTGGGCATTGTTGCTAACGGTTGTTTTTATCTGATCGGTGGCTATAACGGTGAATATTTGCGCCGGGTTGAAAAATATGATCCGGCAACGGATGCCTGGGCCTTGCGGGGGGACATGCTGAATTCCCGGTCCGGCTGTGGCGGCGGCACATTGAACAATAGTATCTTTGTGGTTGGCGGAGTTGACCCTTACCCGGTATTGATCACCGAAGAATATCAGATCGGTCTTGATCCGTGATCGTTCGGCAGATGTTGGCAAAAAGGACCTTCGCAAGAATATCTGCAGAATAAATAGAAAGGCACTAAATGAATAGATCTTTGCCACTTTTGCTTATAGCTTTTGTTATTGGTGCATGTCTGTTCTCCTGCACAAAGCGCCAGCCGGAGGAGATAGACAACGCGCCCAATTCTCCCTTTAACCCCTATCCCCCCGATAGTGCCACCAATATCGACCACACCACCCTTGATGTCACCCTGCGCTGGACCGCCACCGACCCAAACTCTGGCGATGTTATGACCTATGAGGTCTATCTTGACACCCTTGATCCGCCAGAGGCTAAAATAGTTTCTGGATTGTCCTCTCCCAGCTATTTTATGACCGGGCTAAGCTATAATACCACTTACTATTGGAAACTATATGTCACCGACGACAAGGGAGTAACCACCTCGGGACCGGTCTGGCGCTTCGCCACCTTGCCGCATGCCAATGCTGCCCCGACCGTTCCGGGATATGTCTCGCCATTGGACGGCACAACAAACGTTTACCCCACTCTGGATCTGCGCTGGAACTGCAACGACCCGGATGGCATCAGCGACACCGTGTCCTATATAATATATGTCGGCGGCACCTCTAGTCCGCCGGCAAAAGGCTCCACCTCAGATACCTCTTTTGAAGCTTGCTGCCTTGACTATAGCACTGACTATTATTGGAAAGTAGCGGCCTCGGACAACCACGGAGCAATTGCCACCGGCCCTCTCTCTGCCTTTACCACCAGGACTAGCCCCTGGTTTATAAAGGCCTCTATGCCTACGGCCCGTTACAACTTTTGCACGGCCGCTGTTAACGGCAAGATATACACCATAGGCGGCCAGCAGGCTTCCGGCAGGGTGTTGGCGGTGGTAGAAGAGTACGATCCAGCTTCAGATGTTTGGATAGGCAGGACCCCTATGCCGACAGCCAGAACCCAGGCGGCAGCGGCTGTATGGAATGGCAGCATATACGTTTTCGGTGGCCGGTCTGAAGATTATGTGTACAATATAATAGAGGTTTTCGATCCGGTTTCTAATGTCTGGTCGGTCAAAGACACCATGAACAAACACCGTTTTGGGCTGGGGGCAGGAACAGTCAATAATAAAATATATATCTTTGGGGGAGCTACCGCCATCGGCGAAGTATATGAGTATTATACAAAATCCGTTTTGGAATACGATCCCCTTACCGGCCGTTGGAACCCGAAACCTAAACGCGACATGGTCGGCGTTAGAAGTTCTTTTTTCACAACTATTTTGGGCAATCAAATATATGTGATCGGGGGAAGAACTGTCGGCACGTTAGGCAGTCCTAGCGTACCCCTAAACACCGTTCACGCTTTTGAACCCTCTACCAACCGGTGGCTTCGCAAGCCATACCTATTAAAGGCACGCAGCGACGGGGCTGCAGCTGTGGCCAATGGATGCGTTTATGTCATGGGGGGAACTACCGGCACTATTATAAGAAGGGTAGAGATGCTCAATCCTGCCCTTAATGCTTGGATTTATAAAGGAGACATGCTGAATTCCAGAATGGGTTTGGGAGCGGCCGAGAATAATGGTTATATTTACGCCATCGGGGGAAGCAACCCCTACGTAATAAGCTGGGTTGAAGAATATCATCCGTTGTCAGATATTAAAAGGTAATTTAATGACAGGAGAAGCAATGAAATTCTTCCGGATATTTGGATTAGTCCTAATCCTGCTGCTTGCGGGAGGAAGAGCCCTGGCCTTACCCGGCTCCATCAAGGGCAAGATCTATGACCAGGCCAACCATGAGCCTGTGATGGGAGTCACCGTCACGGTGGTCAACACCTCGCTTGGGGCCATCAGCGACAGCAACGGCAATTTTAACATTCCCAATATTCCCTCCGGATATTATAATCTGAGGTTCAGCCGGATGGGCTACAAGGTCATCCTAAAGAACAGGGTGCTGGTACGATCCGTCATGTCTACTCCGCTGGAGGTGGATATGGGGGTAAAACCTTTAAGCATGTCCGGAATGGTAGTCCGATCCACTTTTTTTGAAAAGACTAAGGATGCCATCTCCTCTTCCCATCGAATGGACTTTGAAGAGATCGCAGCCCAGCCCGGAGGATATTTCGACGTCCAACGGGCGGTGCAGGCGCTGCCTTCAGTAGCCTCGGTGGCCGACCAGAACAACGAGATCATAGTCCGGGGCGGGAACGCCGGCGAAAATCTTTTCCTGGTTGACAATATCGAGATCCCCAACCCCAACCATTTTTCCAAGCAGGGGGCTTCCGGGGGTGCGGTAGGCATCATCAATACCGACTTCATCCGGCAGATGGATTTTTACACCGGGGCCTTTCCGGCCAAGTACGGCAACAAGGTTTCTTCGGTAATGGATATCAAACTCCGGGACGGGGTTCGCGAAGAACAACGACTCAAGGCCGAGGGCGGCATCTCCGGACTGGGTCTTACCTGGGAAGGACCCTTTGTTCCCTCCTCTTCTTTTCTGCTTTCCTATCACAAAAGTTATCCATCGTTCATCCGCTCTCGTTTCGGCATCACCGGAATTCCCCATTATTCCAACCTTCAGGGCAAATTTGCCTACGATATAAACCCGCACCAGAAAGTGACAGTGCTGGCCCTTTACGGAAAGGATGATTACCGGCTGGATATCGAGAACGCGCTTAAGGAGGATTATCAGAATTCCGTCAACTACAGTTCCTGGCAATACACAGTGGGCGCAAGCGTCCATACTGTCTATCCTCAGGGCTATACCATTCACACCATTTCCCGCAACTTTAACCACTGGACCCAGACCGAGGCCGACACCAGCGGGATTGAAACCTACCGGGCCTATGCTGACGAGGGCGAGACCGCCTTTAAGATGGACATGGGGTTCTACCTTTCTTCCGACAAAAAGAACGAACTGGGGTTGGGGTTTGCCGTCAGAAACACCCAAGTAAACAACGATATCTGGCTTAAGCCGGATACTCTGCTGATATATGATCCCGCTACCGGAGCAGTGACAGGCACAACCAGCTATATTTACAACCTTAAAATCAATAAATATCCTTGGCCCTGGCGCTATGCCGGGTATCTGCAGCACAACTGGACACCGGTGTCATTTTTCACCCTGCGCAGCGGTCTTCGTTTCGACTATGTTGACTATACCTCCCAGATGGACATTTCGCCCCGGATCGGAACCAGTTTCCAGGTATTTGAAAACACCGCCCTTAACTTTTCCTACGGCCGCTGCTATCAGCCGCCCGACTGGTATCAGCTGGGCATAGACACCGCCAACCGCAGGCTGAAGAGCAAATACAACGATCAGTTTGTGGCCGGGCTGGAACATATTTTTGCCGAGGACATCAAGGGCACCGTTGAGGCCTATTACAAGACCTTCCGCGATGTCCCCATACAGAGGGTTCTGACCACATCCGATCCTTTGGACCGGTCCAACGTCTATGTCAACCAGGGCCGGGGCTATTCCCAGGGAGTGGAGCTGTTCCTGCAGAAGAAAGTCAAGGAGAATTTCTGGGGAACCCTGAGCTACTCCTACACCACTTCGCAGATGGAAGATCCCCGTTATCCCGGCACCTACTACGACTGGGATTATGATTACCGGAACATCGTTACCGCCATCGCCGGCTACCGCAACGACTTTAAGGAAAAACTGTGGTACGTGGACATGCGTTACAAATGGTGGTTCCTGCCCCTGTCCGTAATTCCCATTTTCCCGGGGGATGAGACCGAGTATTCCATCCGCTGGCGCTATCTGGGAGGGCGGCCCTACACCCCGATGATCATGCACCCCGAGCTAAGGCTCTGGCAGATTGACGAGCAGGTGCAGTTGAACACGGAACGCTCCGACCCATACAATCGGGTGGATTTCCACGCCCAGCGCCGCTGGTTCTGGGACAGGGTGGGGCTGGTGTCTTACTTTGAGATCGACAACCTCACCAACTACCCCAACATCTGGGAATACCAGTACACCTGGGACGGAAAGCGAAAGCCGATCTACCAGTATGGGCTCAATCTGACCGCCGGAATAATAATTGAATTTTAGTTTTCCTGCCGGGACGGGACGATTTCCCCCAGAAAACAAAGGGAAGCTGTGTCTTGGACAATTTTGGAGACCCTGGAATCAGGCAGACAATCCCAAGAATGAAACCACAGCTATAATAAATAAAAAAGAGGCCGTCCTAAAAGGAGGCCTCTTTTTCTTGCTTTCAAATCAAACTGTTATGGTGCGGACTTTTTTCGCAGTTCAATTTTAGCATGGTTCTTGCCTGCCGGTTAAAACCCCAACATCACTCCCGCTCCGCCCCTGATGATAAGATTGTTCTTGTCTATCGAACCGGCATTGACTGTGTCCGCCATCATGTACCCGGCTGACACGTCGGCTAAAATGCTTACCCTTTCGTTTACGGTAAACCTTACTCCCGATCCCAGTGCTCCGAATAAAGCTGTTCCGCTGGTTTGGGTCACACCCGACAACTTGTTTTGCCAGAACACCGCACCGGCCTCAAAGGTAACATAAGGAGACATCTTGGCCTCGGGCAGGATCGTGAAACGGCCAATGGCTGACGCCGGAACAGCAGTGGTGGTAAAATCTGCCGATCTAGGCTCCCAATCATCGGCCTCAACCCCCGACTGCCCATAACCGCCGGCCACTCCCAGCCCCCAGTACTGGTTAAGATTGTAGATCAGCCTGGCTGTGCCCGATAACCCCAGAGAGGCCGCGTCCGCCTCGCCTCCCATAAGCTTTATTGCCCCAATGGTCAGCGAAGCATCAACCACGGGCGTGGGGGCGCAGAATATTTTGAGGCTGGAGGTGCTTTCATTTCCGGCCTGGTCGGTGGCGGCCACGGTGATCACATTCTCACCTGCCTTCAGCAGTATCAGTTCGCTGAAATCCCCGGCGGCCGAAAGCAAGGCGGGCTTGCCGTTGATGGTTAATTCGGCTTTAAGGTCGGTGGAACCATCCACCAGCAGCTTAAGCTGTTTTACATTCTCTCCCATCTTGGGACGCCCGATCCGCAATCTCGGCCCTTCGACCTTCCGGACCAGCCTTAAGGTACGGGTTGGCCAGGGCTGTCCTTCCAGTCCGATTTCATCCAGGGCCGTCAGCATCCAGTAAAATACGTCGTCGGTCTTTCCCGGCTTAAGACTGAAAGATTCTTTTTCGGTGATGATGTCGGCCACCACCTCCCTCAGCTCATAATCCCGGGCCACGATCAGATGAGTTTTGACCCCTTCGCTCCGGCTCCAGGTAAACTTTATGTTTTTGGGCTTGTCGGGATTATAGAAGAACGTGTCGTTGGCCGCCGGGGCTTTAGGCATGGGCGGCTTGGGCAGGTTTTCCGCCAGTTCCGGATGCTGGCCTGACAGGCAGCGGCTCCCCTGGGCGGCTGCGATAGATTTGTCGATCGAATTGGCGGCCCGCCCCCGCCACAGGACATTGTCCTCCCACACCGATAACAGAGCGGTCCGGTCAGGTTTTGATTCCACTACAAATTCGGTGCCCTTCCCGGATACCGCAGTTGGCGTCGCCAGCGTAAAGCTTTCTTTTTTGTCCCCCAGCTTGCTGATCCTGGCGTAGGCTTTTCCGGCGATCAAGTTCAGGCCTATCTGGGCCTTTTTGTTCCCTGTCTCCCAAGACTGTTCTTCAATCACCAGGTCCGACCCGGGATTCACCCTCACCCGGGAACCGTTGTCAAACGTTACCTCGGCCCGGCCGGTGGAATCGGTTACCACTTCATCCAGGATGGTCAGCACCTGGCCCAGGCTGGCCGGCTGGAATCTGCTGATCCCTTGTTTGCGGGTAAATACATTGCCCTGGAGATAGGATAGCCTGGCGGTGCGGATCTTGGAGAGCACCGTTATTTCCACCCGGCGGTTTTTGGCCCGGTATTCATCGGTCAGGTTGGGCATCAGCGGGATCAGGTCGCCGTAGCCCTTGGCTGTCAATTGGGACGGCGCTATCCGGTGTTTGGTGGTCAGGTAATTGCAGACCGATTGAGCCCGCTGCTGGGAAAGCTTCTGGTTTTTCCTTTTATCGCCCACGTTGTCCGTGTGTCCGGCCACTTCCACCCTGGCCCCGGAGCGCATCAGGAACTGGCCCAGAGTATCCAGGGCAGACAGGGTGGCGGTTTCTATCACCGCCGAGCCGGACTTGAACCGGATGTTGGAGAACTCAAACTTGATGGCCTGGGCAAAGAGCAGTGAAGGCAGCAGAGTCAAAGCCAACAACAGCGTGTTTTTCCGCATGATGAAAACTCCTTGAGGGTTGTGTTATGTCAAAGGTTTTACTTTTGTTTAGAACTTCCCTGAGCCCGCTGATTCATTAAAGGCGCCCCTGACTATAATATACAAAAATCGCCTTTAAATATCAAGCAAAATGTTTTATGTTTTCGCCGGCCGGCCATTGCTGCGCTCCTGCGCTGGTCCTGTTTTCTTCAGATGCACCAGCAATACTCCGATGTCCGACGGGGTGATCCCCGAGATGCGGGTGGCCTGCCCGATGGAAAGCGGCCTGATGGCCGCCAGCTTTTGCCGGGCCTCGCCCGAAAGCCCGTAAACGGCGGAATAGTCCAGGCCAGCCGGAACCGCCTTATACTCCAGCTCCGCCGTCTTGTCCGCCATCTCCCGCTGCCTTTTGATATAGCCCTGATATTTTATTTCTATTTCCACCCGCTCCGTGATCTCCCGATCTAATTCCGGACGGTGCTGGTCCAGCGGCAGAAGGGATGCATAGCTTATTCCCGGGCGCTTCAGCAGGTCGTCCAGCCGGCAAGCCTCTGACAATGGCGCAGTATGAAGATCCTGCAAAATGTCGTTGGCCTGTTCCGGGAAAACTGCTTCCCGGCCCAGGCGATCGAGTTCCTTGTTGATCTTATCCTGTCTGCCTTGAAATCGTCCCCAGACATCATCGTCTACCAGCCCCAGTTGACGCCCCAGCGGCAGCAGCCTTTCCGGGGCATTGTCCTGACGCAGCAGCAGCCGGTGCTCGGCCCGGGAGGTGAACATCCGGTAGGGCTCTTCCGTGCCCTTGGTCACCAGGTCATCAATCAGCACCCCGATGTATGCCTGATCGCGGCGCAATATCAGCGGCCCAAGACCCTTGATCTTCAATGCCGCATTGATGCCGGCCAAAAGCCCTTGGGCGGCCGCCTCTTCGTAGCCCGAGGTCCCGTTGATCTGCCCGGCCAGATACAGACCGCTGATCTGCTTGGCCTCCAGGGTGGGAAAAAGCTGGGTGGGAAAAACAAAGTCGTATTCTATGGCATAGCCGGGACGCATGATCTGGGCCTGTTCCAGCCCGGCAATGCTGTGGATGAATTTTTCCTGCACCTCCTCTGGCAGAGAGGATGACATGCCGTTCAAATACAATTCATCGGTATCAAGCCCCTCCGGTTCGATGAACACCTGATGGTGGCTGCGCCCGGAGAAACGAACCACCTTGTCCTCTATTGACGGACAGTATCGGGGGCCGATGCCTTTTATCTTTCCCGAGTACAGGGGAGAGCTTCCTATGTTCTCGGAGATTATTTTATGAGTGGTCTCATTGGTCTGGGTCAGATGGCAGGGCACCTGTTCCAGCTTAGGCCATATCCGTTTCTTTTGTCCGGTGCGGGAACTGATGGTCTCGTATATTTCGGTCCGGTTGGAAAAGCACTGGGGATCATCATCACCGGGGTGCAAAGCCATCTTTGAAAAGTCAACAGACCGTGAATTCACCCTGGCCGGTGTTCCAGTTTTTAATCGGCCGAGTCTTAATCCGTTGTCAGAAAGCGACTTAGATAGTTCGGTCGCTGCCGGTTCCCCGGCCCTGCCGGCGGGAATAGTTTTTGGGCCGATGTAAATGAGCCCGTTCAAAAATGTTCCGGTGGCAATTATCACCGCCCGGCACAAGAACTCCCGGCCGCCGTCGGCCACTATCCCCCGGATCTTCTTGTTGGAAACACCCTCGTCCACCAGCAAACTGATGGCCGTGCCTTGTTTGATCTCCAAACCATCCTGACTTTCCAAAGCTTTTTTGGCTTCGGTGGAATAGATCTGCCGGTCGCACTGGGCCCTTAACGACCACACCGCCGGCCCCTTGCTTAAATTGAGCATCCGGAATTGAATCCCGGCGGCATCGGCCAGCAGCCCCATCTCTCCGCCTAGTGCGTCTATCTCTTTCACCAGCTGGCTTTTGGCCAGCCCGCCAATGGAGGGATTGCAGGACATCCATCCGATCCTGTCCAACGACATGGTGAACAGAACCGTGTTCAGGCCCATTTTAGCGCAGGCCAAAGCGGCTTCTATTCCGGCATGCCCGCCACCAATGATTATTACATCGTAATTGTTTGACATATTTGGGATATTATGATACCATATTCCGACCTTTAAAGCAAGGCAGGGTTTGGGATTATGTAAAAATTATCTGCGCCCGGGAACCAAAGCCGCCGCTATTGCATCTAACCTATATAACAAAGATTAATTTGGAAATTATAAAAGGAGGAAAAATGAAAACCATACTCAACATTGCTTTAGTGCTGGCGATCTTGGCCATGGCGATACCGGCCATCTCGGCCGAGAACAAAGACTCTTTGGCCATCCAGAACAAGATCTCGATCCAGAATGCCGGCGAAGAACAGCAACTCCAGATCCAGCACCAGCAGAAGACCCAAAAGGGAACCCCGGCCGACTCCGGACAGGGTGAAAAGAAGCAGATACAGAACAAGGAACAGACCAAGACCCAGACCAAGGCTCAGTACAAGGATGAGGACGGCAACGGCGTGGGCGACCAGAACAAGCTGCAGAAGAAAGAACAGAAGAAGACCAGAACACGCACCAAGGCCAAGAAACAGAACGGCGAATGCAACGGGAACATGGTTCCCCAGGGCGGCGGGTCTGGCAACAAGCAGGGACAGGGCTCGGGCTCGGGGACAGGCAACGGAAACAACTAAAACCAGCTCCTGAAACATTTGGCAAACCGCAGGTTTAATAATATTTAAACCTGCGGTTTTTACAGATTCAACTTCTCTAAAGAAAACAAGAAAATACAATGACGACCATACCCTCCCACGAATTAGAACTTAAGACATATAGCCACCGTTGGACAGACTTGTCCAGGCCCCTAAAGGATCTGGCCGGAGATTGCGGAGTGCAGATGGAGATAGTTGCCATCCCCCGGGGCCTTTTTCGCCTCTATCACTGCGTGGCCACCGGGCAACGGGATAGCTTGGAATTGTTTAAAAAAAGATGGCAGGAAAGTAAAAAACAGGTTTAACTACGGAGATAATATGAAAAAGATCATGGTCCTGGCTCTTTTATCGGTACTTGTAACCACCCTTGCCTTTGCTCAGATCTCCGGCACGGCCGGTGCTTGGACCGACTACAACAGCAACGCATTTTCCGATGCTTCCGGCGGGGGGACGCTGACACTAGGGGCCTTTTTAGATCTGGCGGCCGATTGGCCGTTTGGAAGCTCCCCTCTTTCTATCAGCGCCGATTATTCGGGTAGTTACAGCGCCTATTTAAGCTATCTGAGCAGAAGCCATAACGACCACCTGGCCGACGCCCTGCTGGTTTTGGATATCGGTAATGACGGCTATGCCGGACTGGGCGGCTCATTTGGGGCCCAGTTGAATTCGACCGATCGCAAGTATTATGACAACAGTTCTTCGTCCGTCATCCTGGAGTCCAAAATATACCTGGCTGCCCCCCTGCTGTTAAAACTTGATGGCTCTGTGGGAAAAACATCTTTCAGCTATTTTACGGATTATGCCTACAATAGTACGGGGATTGCAGGTTCGCTGAGCCTCTTTTTACCTACCAAAACTGCTTTGATCGGTCTGGTTGATTATAGCCGGAAGAATTATCTTTCCGGCAACGATACCCTGGCGCCACAGAATATCCTCTTTTTAAGCCCCCTGTTCAAGTTGACCCAATCCCTTGGTCAAAATGCCGGACTGGCTCTATCCTTTGGATCCCAGCAGAACAAGGTCACTGCCGACAGTTTTTACATGCCCGACACCCTTTTGCGGGAGGTGGCCGAGTATTTTGACTATTCGGGAGCCCGGGCCGAGGCCCAATTGACCTTTTTAACGCCCGGCGACAATAAGTTCGTGGTTTATGGACGCTATAACACAAAGGACTTTTCCTCGCTTTATGCCTACCAAAAGGCTGGATCTGACACATCCAGTCCCTTCAGCCGGACCAGAAGCGACGTTTTAAGGAAAGATGCCATTACCGAGGTGGGGGTAGAGTTGACCTTCGGTTTGGATGGGTCCGGAAACAAGAACTCCAGCCTGATTCTGGGCGGGAATTATCTGATCAATTCCTCCAACGACCCCTATTATGATTTTTCGCGGCTGCTTTTTTCGGCTACCTTTGAATACGGTTTTTAGAGTTTATCCTCAAATAAGCTTTGGGTTAGCGTAAACGTGCGAAAATCTGCCAGACAAGGAACGCGAATGAAGCGTATCCGCAGAGATACGGTGAACGAGTGTAACGCAGTATGGCAGGTTTGCAGCCGTTTATGCCCAAATTGTTATTTGAGGATAAGCTCTTATTGTTTCACGTGAAACAATTTTGGGCATCCCAAAAAATTGGGGTGCCCTTTTTGTTTCCCTTTAAAGCAATGTTTCACGTGAAACAATCGCCCGTTTTTGTTTGACATTTAATGGATTAAGTTTTATAATTAACCGATCATTTCACCTATAATCTTTAAGGCATTAAAATGAACATTCAAACCACCCTGCTGCCCAAGGAAAAACTGAAAGCCCTTTATGCCGACCCCTTAAAGCTCCAGTTCGGCCGGACCTTCACCGATTATATGTTCACCATGCCCTACAACCGGAAGCTGGGCTGGCACAACCCCGAGATCAAACCCTACCAGTCCCTGAACCTGGACCCGGCGGCCAATGTTCTGCATTACAGCCAGGAGGTGTTTGAGGGGCAGAAGGCCTATAAATCGCCGGACGGTAGGATCCTGCTTTTCCGCCCCGACGAGAACGCCAAGCGGCTGAACAATTCCATGCGCCGGATCTGCATGCCGGAGATCCCGGTGGAGGACATAATCCAAGCCGTCAGCGAGCTGGTGAAACTGGAACAGCGCTGGATACCCACCGCCGAAGGCTGCTCCCTTTACATCCGCCCCACCGTAATCGGCACCGAGGCGGCGCTGGGGGTCAAGGCCTCCGACGAATACCTGTTCTACATCATCCTCTCCCCTGTCGGTCCCTATTTCCCCGAGGGATTCAACCCGGTGGGACTGTGGGTCTCGGACAGCTTTACCCGGGCGGCCCTGGGCGGCACCGGCGAAGCCAAGACCGGCGGCAACTACGCGGCCAGCATGCTGGCCTCCCAGCAGGCCAAGGACCGGGGCTACAGCCAGGTTCTTTGGCTGGATGCCAAGGACCACCGCTATATTGAGGAAGTGGGAGCCATGAACATATTCTTTGTGATCGAGAACGTGCTGGTCACCCCTCCCCTTTCCGGCAGCATTTTAAGCGGCATCACCCGCAAGTCTGTGCTGAAACTGGCCGAGGACATCGGCATCCGGGCCGAGCAGCGGCAGCTGACGATTGACGAGCTGGTGGACGGCATCAAGTTTCAGAAAGTGACCGAGATCTTCGGGGCCGGCACCGCGGCCGTGGTCAGCCCGGTGGGCAAGCTCAGTTACAAGGGCCAGGAATACGTGGTGGGCAAAAAGGCCGGCCCCTGGTCCAAGAAATTCTTCGACACTTTGACCGGCATCCAGACCGGAAAACTGCCAGACAAGCACGGCTGGGTGCACCAGGTTAAATAAGACTATTTTAGTCCTATTTAGACATTATTTAACCACAAAAGGCACAGAAGACACAAATTACACCACCGGGAATATTCCAATATTCACTTATTACTGTATTTACCTATAGCCCCAGCTTAGCGGAAATTGATTTGTGATTTATGTGCTTTTTGTGGCGATTGCTTTTTTGTGGGCATAAAAAGAGGGCGGAAGTTATTTCTTCCGCCCTCTTTTTATTTGAGCCAGCTCTTCATCGGTCATTCGCCGGGCCTCGCCCACCGGCAGGTATTCCAGCTTCACCGGGCCGAAGGAGATTCTCTTCAGCTCCAGCACCTGTCGGCCCAGCGCCCGGAACATCATCTTGACCTCGCGTTTCTTGCCCTCCCGGATGGTGATCTCAATAAAGGAATTCTGCTCCCGGGGGTCGTAGCGCAGTATCTTGGCCGGGGCCGGGGCGTACTGCTCGCCCTCGTATTCCACGCCCTGCTTCAACTCGTCCAGCTCGGCCTTCTGCACCAGGCCCCGCACCCAGACCACATAGGTCCGCTTGATCTGGTTGGAGGGATGGGTCAGCTGCTCTATGAATTCTCCGTCGTCGGTCATGATCATCAGACCCTCGCTGTCCAGATCCAGCCGCCCGGCGTACTTCATGTTCTTCAGGTAGAAGGGCACCACGTCGTAGATGGTGGGCCGACCGTAGGGGTCGCCCCGGCTGCAAAGGTAGCCCTTGGGCTTGTTGAAGACCCAGTACTGGTGGACCTTGGGCGGGTTGATGTGCTTTCCGCCCACCTTGACGGTGCTGCGGGAGGGAAGGATCACCGTGCCCAGCTCGGTCACTTTTTTCCCGTTGACCGTGACCTGTCCGGCCGCGATCATCTCGTCGGCCTGGCGGCGCGAGGCCACCCCGCACTGGGCCAGGAATTTATTGAGCCTTACTTTTTGTTCCATGGCCTAAGGATAGCATTTTTAAATGGTGTTTGCAACCTAAAAAAGAGGGACGCATTTTCTGCGTCCCTCTTTCGGTTCCCCCGGCGGCTTAGAATATTTACCTGAGGATTACCAGTTTCCTTGTCATTTCCTTGTTCTCTGCCTGTAGCCGGTAGATATATATGCCTGATGACACTTTGTTGCCAGCGTTATCCCGGCCGTTCCATTTGACCGAGTGCGGCCCGGCGCCAGCCTTCCCGCTGACCAGCGTCTTCACCAATTGCCCGGCGATGTTGTAGACTTTCAGGTTCACCATCCCCGGCTGGGCCAATTGATAATTGATAGTGGTTGCTTGCTTAAAGGGATTCGGTGCGTTCTGTTGCAGGAGGAAGGAGGCGGCGGATATCTCGCTTGGGGCACCTTCTACGCTGGTGGGCGTAAAGCTGTAAACATCACCATCCCGCGGCGGAATGGGGCCGGAAGAATAGATGTTCCATACATCGCCTTCCTGGGGATGGGTGGCCCAGGTCATGTCCAGACCAACTGCGGTGTGGGTCGGATTTTTAAAGAAAAACCGCATGCCACATACATTCATGAACTTGCGATAAAGATTAGAAACATTAACGATATACCTGCGACCCAACCCCGCACTTGTGCCCCCCAGATTCCAACTGGGGGTGGTAATATTATTTAGTATGGTTGAATCGTATGGAACCTGGACTCCATAAGTTAAATCCCACACTTCCGGCCATAACGTGTCGGTGGGATTTGTGCCCGTGACATGCCAGCGGATCTCGTAATTGCCATTAAGCTTGGCCCATCCAAGGTCTGGAATGTTTATTGAAGCCCAATACAGTGTGTCTGTGGATAGATCTGTAACTGGCCGGATTACCGAGTCAAATGTTCCCTGGCTTGGCTTAAAGGTGGTGTCGCCGCAAAGGATGGCAAAGCCAGACCAGGGCTGTCCCGTACCATCCTTGTAATAGAATAAACTGGTGTAAGTTTCCGGTATGATCCAGCCGGCCGAACATAAGGTTGTTCCGGTTACGTCCCAAAGGTCATATTTATAGCTGGCGGCGTATTTACCGTAAGTGCTGTTATAGGCCCCTCTAACAATTCCTTTAAAGCGGGCTTCGTAGCTGTGGCCGTTGATCAAAGATGGGTTGTACGTGTACCAATTAACGGGCAGGGTGCTGTGGCCCGACACCGACCCGGGGTATTGAACCCTCTGATTGAACAACTGATAATAATTAATTGAGCTATCCGTCGTTGTTACTTGTCCGTCATAGCACACTGTTTTTAATTTATAATCGGCATTAAGCATGGTGTCGGTATTCCAGGTATAGTCGTATTCCAGCCACTGTTGGGTGTTGTTGGGGGTGGAGGAGATGGTCCCGGCCACTTTCTGCCAAGCACCGGTGCCTTCCCGCATCACATAATGGCTGACGATCAATTCGTCCTGGTCAGCGTCTCCGGCCATCCATTTCCAGGAATAGTTTCCGCAGATCACAGTATCGGGCACCGCCATCAGCAATTCCGGGGCCGCATTACCGGCATTGTTTACTACCAGGAACGAATCGCTGACCGATGAAGCCAGTTTTTGTGGCCCGTGAAGTATGGCGGCTATTTTATATTTTATGCCGTCGGAAAGGCCGATTGTGTTCCAGCTGTAGCTGCCAGTATTGGGCCGGTTGAAAGACAGCGAATCCCAGGAGTACCCATTAGGGCTGTAATACAGATCAACCGTATCAGTGGCAAGGGCATTGCCGCCGTAGGTCCAGGTTATGTTCTGGGTTCCGGAAAGAACGGCTCCGCCGGCCGGGGCGGTCAGAGTGATCTGGGTTTGGTTATAAACTATGCTGTTCTCAAAAACAATTTTTGCCGTCCTGGCCTTTTCCCTTAGTTCCTTGATTGCCAGGGTATCATTTGTGAACATGTACCCATAATCATAATTGGCGCAGATCAGGCAGACGATGACCCTGGCAGTTTGCCCCGGTGCAATATCAATGGGACCTGTGGATTCCATAAAGCGCTGGTCGGCTTGGCCCGGTTTCGGATCAAATGCTGCATATGTTCCGGTTGTGTAATCATATCCAGCCAGCTCCTTATACTGATCAATATCTGTTGGCGGATCTATGGCCAGACTAAAAATCTTAAAGTGTGTTAACCCCAAAGTATCCCCGGCAAATATTTGCCTTGCGTCAGGGTATGTGTAGTTTTTTGTGGCGATTGGGCCCTGCAGAAAGTTGAGGCCCACGCAGCCCGGTTGCCTTGTCCAACCGACTTCGGTTGAAGATGTTTGATACTGGTAAGCCATGTTGGTGGTAGTGTCATAATAGCAGATGTCGTTGGGCGCGCTGGATTCGTTCCCGATGTCGCAGTCGGCAGTGGGGGCTAGGTAAACATTATACAGGGTGTCTGTGCCGGTGTTATTTACTTCGAACATTAGGTATATAATGTCTTGAAGGCCCGGCGTACTCCACTGATATGTCGTCTGCGTTACTTCGATCTTAAGCGGCACTCCGCCAACAGCGTGGTTTGATGTCAGGTAATCATTATAAACGCATCTGGTATCGCACATGGATATTATACTGTCCTGGCCGTTGGTCTTCTTTAGCGGCCAGTCGGACTCGGTGGATACATATATTTTTACACCCGGGTCTGTTACGTTCTGAGCTACCCCGCCAATAACCGCACCAGCGGTAAATTCGCCGGTAGAATTGTTGGGATTATAACCTACGGTTACTAGGGTGTCTCCGTCTTTAGTTTGCGCGCCGACCCACAGACCCCAGCCATAAACATAATTCATGGCTGGGGGAGCAATATTCCCATAGATATCCAAGGCCGGGGCCGGCCAAAAGGTATATGAACCACTACCGCCCATAATCTGCCCCAGCTGGCCATAGTTGGTTATCGCAGATATTAAATTATTTTGCTGTAATGGCTGCCAGTCGTAAATGGCAAATGCGTTAAATGCAAACAATACCATTGCAAACAGCACGATTACCGTACGAACTTTATTCATATGGCCTCCCTAAGTTATTTTGGGGATTGTTTGTTACATAATATTATACCGAGGGGGGGCTAATGTCAATGTATATTTTATTATATTTACAACTTTATTCTGGGCGTATCGTGATTTGCACCTACATATAATTGTCATTTTATGATATAATTCCCGCATGACAAATTTATTATACTCCGATACCTCCGGCCAGATCTACGACACCCCGGAATTCCAGCCCCTGGGCCTTTCCGGCGGGGACTTTGTGCCCATTCCGGAAAACGAAATGGTGCCACTGCCGGTGGGCAGTGAGATCTTCGTGGTCAAAAAGGGTGTCGTTGTAGCCGCCCAAAACGGCGCCACGGTCTACCTGGAAAAACTCCGTGGCAAGAAGATATTTCCCGTGGCCGCTTTCATGCCGGCCGGGTTCACCAGGACTTTGATGCCGGCCTACGTTGAGAAATCCGAAAAGCCTTATCTTCCTCTTTGGTCTTACACCGCCTTGGCCTGGCACAAGGGAAGGATCTGCGGAGCGGCCAAACTGGTGGCCAAGAACCCCAAGGCCGACCCCGAACTGCACAGCCCCAAGCAGGATGTGCGGCTGGTAAAACTTGTCACTCAGCGGCTGAAGGAGGAACCGGACAATCGCCTTCTTCGCCAGCTGGCCCGCTGCGCTTTGGAGTACCACTGCTTTGCCGGGAAGAACACTTTCTATAGAAGATGGGAGTTGCCCCTGCCGACCTCGCCGTCCTGCAATGCCCGATGTCTGGGCTGTCTTTCCCTGCAGCCGGGGGAGTGCTGCGCCAGCCAGGAGCGTATAACCTTCGTCCCCACGCCAAAAGAGATCGCGGAGCTGGCCGTGCCCCATCTGCAAAAGGCGGAATCGGCCATCGCCAGCTTCGGTCAGGGCTGCGAGGGGGAGCCCCTGCTGCAGGACAAGACGCTGGAAGCCGCCATCAAGCTGGTCCGGAAACAGACGGACCGGGGGACCATAAACCTGAACACCAACGGCTATTCCCCGGAAAAGATAAAGCGGCTGGCCGGGGCCGGCCTGAACTCGGTGCGGATCAGTTTGAATTCCTCCATCAAAAAGAGCTACGATGCCTACTACCGGCCGGTCAACTACAAATATGTGGACGTGCTGAAAAGCATCGCCGTGGCCAAGCAGAACGGGCTGTATGTCAGCATCAACCTGCTGGTCTTTCCCGGCTACACCGACCGGGAGCGGGAGGCGGAGGGGCTGGTAAAACTTTTCCTGAAGCACAAGGTGGACATGGTGCAGATGAGAAACCTGTCCATCGATCCCTGGTGGTACATCCGCACCGTACCAAGGCCCAAGGGGAAAAGCATCGGGATCACAAACCTGCTGGCCTTGTTCAAGAAGGAACTGCCCAAAACCAGGATAGATTATTTCAACATCCCGGTGCAGTAAGCCTGAAAAGCAAAGAGGGGTTCGTAAAATACGAACCCCTCTTTTTCTTGCACAGAAGTCATCCTGAGACAGGCACCTTGCATGGCCGGCCGAAGGATCTGACTTAACCGGGCTCCCGGTCACATATTCATTTTCGTGAATATCGCCTTCAGCGACTCCCCATCCGGGATCAGCAGAAAATACCCCTGCAGATTGATCTTCTTGTCCATGAACCGGAACTCGTTCTTGATGGAGATCACCATGTCCCCGTGCTCCTTGTGCGAGGAGAACGACTGGCCGCCGGCCTCCCGCGGGTCGCGGATCTCCAGGGCCGGGGCGGTGGGTATCACCATCACCCCCAGCAGAATTCCCAGGGCATTCATGTAGGCGCAGGTCAAAATGTTGGAGGTCTCCTTAAGGGCCGATTCCTCCAGCTGGCCCAGGGACGTGGGCTTTATCGATTCTTCCCGGCCCAGCACCCGGTTGGAAAATTCCACCGCATCCTGTTCGGTGAACAGCAGCAGGGATTCCCCCTTGATGTCCCCGGAAAGTCCCACCGCCACGCAGGCGATCTTCTGCCCGGGTGCGGCCAATGCCGTCAGCACTTCGCCCAGCGGTTTGACCTCGATCACCGGCACGTCTATCAGGATGATCTGGTGGGCCAGCTCCGAGAGGGCGGTGGCGGCGTGTCCGGCCCCGATGTTGGACACCTCTTTAAGGGCGTCCAGGTGCAGGGGGTCTAAATTTTTAATGTCCATGTCTGATAGTTTAGCCTAAAATAAAGGAAATATCAACTGTTATTTTTAGGTGCTGGCCACAAAGACACAAAGACACAAAATGGTATCTTCTTCCGCAACCCTCATGAAACCTGCTGAAAATATTTGTTTTTCTTTCTTTCGAGTCTTCGTGCCTTTGTGGCGACATGGTTACGCTTTGTCTCTTACAACCTAGGTTTCGGCCGCCACCACTCCGGCTATCAGGACAATGCCCCCGGCTATCAGCCCCACCGTGGGGGCTTCCCGGATGAAAACCAGCCCGGAGATAATGGTCACCAGCGGGATCAGATAGACCAGGGCCCCCAGCCGGGCTGCCTCGGTCTTCTTTAAGGCCCAGGACCAGATCAGAAAGCCGAAGATGGTGCAGACCAGGCTGAGGAATATCAGGGCTCCCCAGCCTTTGGTTGTTATGGCCGCCATGGTTTTAATGGATGGCATGAAGAAGGCCAGCGGCAGGCTGCCCCAGACGATGGCCGACATGGTGATCAGGTTGGGGTCATGGCGGTGGACCATGGGTTTTCCCACTATGGTGTAGAGGGCCCAGGAGACCGGGGCCCCGAAGGTGATCAGCACGCCCAAAAGATAGTTGAAGTTGATGGCCTCCCCGGCCCCCCAGCGGACCACTATGAACAGCCCGATGAAGGCCGCGATGATCCCGCCCAGTTTTCTGGCGGTGATCTTTTCCTTAAGCGCCAGGTTGGAGGCTATCAGGGTAAAAATGGGGGAGAGGCCCACTATCAGGCTGGCGGTCCCGGCCGCGATCCGGCTCTCCCCGTAGTTCAGGGCCAGGTTGTAACCAAGAACCCCGGTGATGCCGTAAAGGGAAATTCCCAGCCATTCCTGGCGCCATACCGAAAATATCTTCTGCGGTTTGTAGAGCACGAACATCAGCACCAGCACCAACGCCGCCGCCGGCAGGTACCTCAGGACCGTCAGCTGCATGGGGTCCAGGCCTTCCACGTCCAGCAGGTATTTGATGGCCACAAAAGCGTTGCCCCAGAAGACCACCACCAGGGCCAGCAGCGTTACAAAGATAACCTTTTTCATTTTCCCTTGCTTTGTCCTTTTACCTATGAACTGGTTGATTTCCTATTTTCTTGGGTTCCTTATAAATATCGGATCATCGGGTTCCTATTCCTTCCCCAGCTCCGAGGACAGCATTCCTACCAGGATCAGCCCGGCTCCCAGCCATCCCAGCCAGGGCATCTTTTCCCCGAAGAGCAGAAAGGCGAAGACGGCCGCAAACAATGGCTCCAACGTGTAGATGACGGCAGCCCGGGCGGCCGAGGTCTGTTTCTGGAAGTGGGACTGTATCACCAGGGAACCGGCCGTGGCCAGGCCGCTGGTCAACAGCAGGTCCAGCCATAACGAAGGGACGAAATGGATGGCCGGTTTCTCCATCCGCCACATGAACAGCAGGCTCAGGACGACGGTGGTGATTATCTGGACCATCACCATGTTCATGGCCCCGTGCTTTTGGGTGTAGGTCTGGACCAGAATTATCTCCACCGCAAAACAGGCCGCGCAGAGGGCGGTCAAAAGATCTCCCCGGTTGAAGCCCCCGGAGGCCGGCCGGGACAGGAAATACAGGCCCACCGCCGCCAGGGCCACCCCGGTCCAGATCCACGGCCCCACTTTTTTCTTGAGCATCATGATCGAGAGCGGCGGCACCAGGATCACCGACAGCCCGGTGATGAAGGCTGAGCGGGTGGCGGTGGTGTGAACCAATCCCGCGGTCTGCAGGGCGAACCCGCCGAACAGGAAAGACCCCAGCAGGATCCCGTCCCGCCAGCCCGTGAATGAAAGCGTTTTAATCCCCCGGTAACAAAAGGGCAGCAGAATAATCCCGGCCAGGGCAAAGCGCACCCCCATAAAGGCCAGGGGGGTGGCGTGGAGCATGGCATCCTTGACCGCCACAAAGGTGACGCCCCAGAAAAAAGTGGCCAGCAACAGCCAGAGATCGGCTTTAAGGTGTCGGTTGATCATAGGGCATCCATTATAACATAAAACCGCCGCGGTGTTAACCCCCGGCGGTTTCTTCCGGCTCTGGTGTTCTTCTATGTTTCGGCCAGATAATCAGCCACCACCCGCCGGTCCCTGACCTTCCGCAGAAAGTCCACGGCCTTAAGGTGCTCGGGATGTTTCTGGTAGGTGTCCAGGTCTTTCTCGTTCTCGAACTCGGAATAGAGGGCCAGGTCAAAGGCATCCTGCCCGGTATTGATGTTTATTCCGATCTCCAGGGACCGTACTTCGGGAATGCTTTTTTTTAGCCCCAGCAGTTTTTCCCGGGCCAGATCTATGTTCTCCTGTTTGCTGCGGCCTTCGGCCTGGGGCCTAAAACTCCACAGGACAATGTGCTTTATCACGGCTCTCCTTTGCTGGTGAAAATAAAAAAGGACGTAACATTTTTTTGCTACATCCTTTTATTCTGCCTGCTGTTCTTTATTCCGGCAGGCGGATGGGCATGATCAGATAGACCAGTTTGTTGTCATCCTTCTCCTGGCTGGGCCTGACGATGGCCGCCGCCAACGGTGCGCTGAGATAGATGTTCAATTCATCCGATTCAACATTCTTGATGATGTCCAGCAGATAGTTGGCGTTGTACCCTATCTCCATTTCCTCTCCGCTGTATTTGGCCGCCAGGCTTTCAAAGGCCTCGCCGATGTCGGCGGTGCGGCTGGAAAGGTCCAGGGAATCGGCCTTGATGTTCAGCTTGATCATGCTGGTGAAAGTGTCGGAAAACACCGATACCCGGCGCACCCCGGCCGCAAATATCTCGGTGTTGACGGTGACGATCTTGTCGTTGCTCCAGGGTATGAACTTGTCGTATTCCGGATAAACCCCTTCGATGTGACGGGCGAACAGCTGGGTGCTGCCCAGGATGAACTGGGAATAGTTCTCGTCGAACTTCAGGGTAATTTCCTGGTCGCTGGAACCTATCATCTTGTTGACCAGGTTCAGGCCCTTGGGCGGGATCAGCAGTTCGCTTTTCTGCGAGACCGGTGCTATCAGACTTTCCATCAGGGCCAGGCGCCGCCCGTCGGTGGTCACCACCCGCAGTTTGTCGCCGTTGACCTGGAACAGCACCCCGCACAGAGCCGGCCGGGAACTGTCGTTGGCGGCGGCGAAAAGTGTCTTTTTGATGGCGCTCTGCAGCAGGGAGGCCGGAAGTTTTATCTGCTTGTCTTTTTTGATCTCAGGTATCTTGGGAAATTCTTCCTTGGGGATACCTATCAGGTTAAAGCGGCTCTTGTCGCACTTGATGGCTATCTTGTTCTCGTTGACCTCGATATCCAGCGGCAGAGAAGGAAGCTGTTTGATGATCTCAAAGAACTGTCGGGCCGGGATGGTGATGGCGCCGGGATTGGTGACCTTGGCCTCGGTCTCGGTGACTATGGCCACTTCCAGGTCGGTGGCCGAGAACTTTATCTTGTCCTTGGTGGCCTCTAAAAGCACGTTGGCCAGTACCGGAAAGGTGCTTTTGGTGGGAACCACTCCGATTATGCTTTGAAGGCTGGAAAGGATCTTGTCCTGGGAGATGGAAATTTTCATTTTAAGATATCTCTCTGTAAATGAGAATGTTTCTTTAGATGATTAGTTTATTATGATATATCTAATTAACAGTAAAAGTCAATAGTAAAGTTGGTAAATCTTGGGATAAGTCAAATTATCTGCGTGGCCACAAGCTGTCAACGATTATTTGCTGTTTTGACAGGGTTGGAAAAGGTGTTGACAACAGGAGGTTTTATCCACAGTAATCCACAAAGAAAAAAAACAAAAAAACTTATCCCCAGGTTATTCACCCTTTATAGTCTTGGTTATCAACTCAACCTGCCTGGCAGTATCCTGGTCTTTTAAGATATCTTTGTTCATTTTGTCTATGGCATGATGAACGGTGGAATGGTCCTTGCCACCAAAACGCTTGCCGATATCGTTCAAAGAGGAGGTGGTAAGGGTCCGGGACAGGTACATGGCTATGTGGCGGGGCAGCACCAGTTCCTTGGTGCGCTTGCTGGACCGTAAAGCCTCGTCGCTGATGGAAAAATGATTGGCCACCGTCCGCTGGATGGAATCGATGGAAATGCTTTTGGATTTTTGGGAGATGATGTGTTTCAGGGCCTCCTGGGCCAGCTCCAGGGTCAGTTCCCGGTCGGCCACCGAGGCAAAGGCGGTGACCCGGACCAAAGATCCTTCCAGTTCCCGGATGTTGGACTTGACCGCCTCGGCCATGAAAAAGATGACCTCATCGGGGACCTTCAGGTTGTCGATCTCGGCCTTCTTCTTTAAGATGGCGATCCTGGTCTCCAGGTCGGGGGACTGGATGTCGGCCACCAAACCGCTTTGAAAGCGGGAGACCAGACGTTCCTCCAGCTGGGAGATGTCCTTGGGCGGCCGGTCCGAGGTCAGCACGATCTGCTTGCGGGAGTCATAAAGGGTGTTGAAGGTATGGAAGATCTCCTCCTGCATCCCGGTCTTTTCCGAGAGGAACTGGATGTCGTCTATCAGCAGGACGTCAAGGTTGCGGTAATGGTTCTTGAAATCAAGGATCTTGCGGTTCTGGATGGCGGCCACCATTTCGTTCATGAAGTTTTCGGCCGGGGTGTAGAAGATCTTGGCCTTGGGTTTTTTGGCCCGGACATAATTGCCGATGGCGTGGGTCAGATGGGTCTTACCCAATCCTACGCCGCCGTATATGAAAAAGGGGTTATAGACCTTGCCCGGTGCTTCGGCCACGGCCCGGGCCGCGGCGTGGGCAAACTCGTTGCTTTTCCCGATCACAAATTTATCAAAGGTATAGCGTTCTCTTAACTGGCTGTCGCTGTCAATGGCGATGGGCAGGGGAGGGGGAAGCTGTTTTTCGGACAAAGAAGGCTTGGGTTGTTCGGTGGGCGCCGAAAAGATCACATCCAATTCCCTTAGGGCTGTTTCTTTTATGGCTTCTTTTATGAATGGCAGGTAATGTTGTTCCAGCCATTGTATGAAAAACTGGTTGGGAACCCTGAGGGTTATGGACGTATCCCCCATGGAAGCCGCTTTGACAGGCCTTAGCCAGGTGTCATAGCTGCCGGAGCCTATCCGTTCTTTGATTTTTTCCTGGGCCTGTGCCCAAAGGGCTTGTGCTTGTTGGCTCATAAGATATCCACAGCGCTAAATGGCTGATATTTAAGGGTAGTTAAAGGGTGGCGTTTATAAAGTGCGGAAAATCAAGGCTTGGGGATTATTCACATAGTTG